>VFKS01000553.1 GCA_009885425.1 Novosphingobium sp. | reverse complement strand
ATGTTCCCGCTCGGCCTGATCGGGGCCAAGGCCAAGGTGGTCTACCAGCCCAAGGGCGTGGTCGGGGTAATCGCGCCGTGGAACTTCCCGGTCGGCATGGTGATGGTCCCGATGGCTGGGATTCTTGCCGCCGGGAACCGGGCGATGATCAAGCCGAGCGAATTTACCGAACGGGTCGCCGAAGTCTTCGCCGAAGTGGTGCCGCAGTATTTCGCCGAAGACGAAATGGCGGTGTTCACCGGCGGGGTTGAAGTGGGCAGCGCCTTCAGCAAGCTAGCCTTCGATCACATGATCTTCACCGGCGCGACCAGCGTGGGGAAGCACATCATGCGCGCTGCGGCAGACAATCTTGTGCCAGTCACGCTGGAGCTGGGCGGCAAGAGTCCGACTTTCATCGGCCGCAGTGCTGACAAGAAGAAAGCCGGTGAGCGGATCGCGATGGGCAAGATGATGAACGCCGGTCAGATCTGCCTCGCGCCTGACTATCTGCTGGTTGCCAAGGATCAGGAAGCCGAGGTGATCGAAAGTGTCAAAAGCGGCGTGGCCACAATGTACCCCAGCCTGCTCGCCAACGATGATTACACCTCGGTGGTCAACGGCCGGAACTATGAGCGGCTGCAGGGCTATCTGGCCGATGCCAAGGAAAAGGGCGCCGAACTGATCGAAGTGAACCCGGCGGGCGAGGATTTCTCCGCCTCCAACGGCAACAAGATGCCTTTGACGATCGTGCGCGGTGTTACCGATGACATGAAGGTGATGCAGGAGGAAATCTTCGGCCCGATCCTGCCGGTGATGACTTACGATTCGATCGACAGTGCGATCGATTACGTCAACGCCCATGACCGCCCGCTGGGGCTGTACTATTTTGGCAATGACAAGGCCGAGGAAGAACGGGTCCTTTCGCGGACCATCTCTGGCGGGGTTACCGTCAACGACGTGCTGTTCCATAACGCCATGGAAGACCTGCCGTTTGGCGGGACCGGGCCATCGGGAATGGGCAATTACCACGGCGCAGACGGGTTCAAGACTTTCAGCCACGCCCGCGCGGTTTACCGCCAGTCCGGGCTCGATGTGGGCAAGCTTTCGGGCTTCAAGCCGCCCTATGGCAAGGCCGCGAAAAGCACACTTGCCCGTGAGCTTAAGAAATAGGGGAAGTTTTCGCCATTTTGGGCCGAATCCAGGGGCTGGCCCCCTTGCACCGAGGCTGCACCGGGACTAGGGCGCGGCTATCCGTTCAGCAAGGCGAGTCAGCCCCTTGGTAGATCTCTCGCAGTACCTTCCGATCCTGAT
>VFKS01000031.1 GCA_009885425.1 Novosphingobium sp. | reverse complement strand
TCGAAGCCGGCGTCAGGACAGTGTCCTTCTTCGCCTGCTGGCCGTTGCGGATGCGGGTGAGCATGTCACCCAGGGGATCGGTCATTGCCATCGCTTGATCCTTACCAGCTCGACTTGGTCAGGCCGGGGATAAGGCCCTTGTTGCCTTTGTCCCGCAGCTCGATCCGACAAAGGCCGAACTTGCGATAATAGCCGCGCGGGCGGCCGGTGGTGACGCAGCGGTTGCGCACGCGGGTGGGATTCCCGTTGCGCGGAATTTCCGCCAGCTTGAGGCGCGCCATCAGACGGTCGCCATCATCAAGCGATTTGTCATCGGCAATCGCCTTCAGAGCCGCGTATTTCGCCGCGTACTTCTTAACGAGCTTCTTGCGCCGCTCGTTCTTGTTAACGGAACTCAGTTTCGCCATGGACTTAAGCTCTCTTCTCTAGCTCAGGCCGCTTGCGCGGTTTCGGCTTCAGCCGGGAACGGGAAACCAAACAGACGCAGCAATTCGCGTGCTTCGTCGTCGGTCTTGGCAGTGGTGGTGACAATGATGTCCATCCCACGCACCTTATCGATCTGATCGTAGCTGATCTCCGGGAAGATGATCTGCTCTTTCAGGCCCATCGCATAGTTCCCGCGGCCGTCGAACGACTTGGGGTTCACGCCGCGAAAATCGCGGATGCGGGGCATTGCAACGGTAATCAACCGGTCGAGGAACTCGTACATCCGCTCACGGCGCAAGGTAACCTTGCAACCGATCGGCATGCCTTCGCGCAGCTTGAACTGGGCGATCGACTTCTTGGCCTTGGTGATGACCGGCTTCTGGCCAGCGATCAGCGCCATTTCTTCGGCGGCGATCGTTACCTTTTTCTTGTCCTGGCTACCTTCACCCACGCCCATGTTGATCGTGATCTTCTCGATCTTGGGGACTTCCATGTGGTTCTTGTAACCGAACTTTTCGGTCATCGCCTTGACGATTTCAGCGTCGAAACGCTGCTTCATCCGGGGCACGTAATTCTCAGCCATCGATCTTCTCCCCCGACTTAACGGCGACGCGGACCTTCTTGCCGTCCTTGGACGTTTCGAAGCGAACGCGGGTTGCCTTGCCGGTCTTGGGGTCGGCCAGGCCGACCTTGGAAATTGCCATCGGCGCTTCGCGGCGGTCGATCCCGCCTTGCGGGTTCGCCTGGCTCGGCTTGCGGTGACGGGCAGCGACGTTCACGCCCTGAACCAGCACCTTGCCGTCTTTCGGCATGACCTGAAGGACAGTGCCGCTGCGGCCCTTGTCCTTGCCCGAACGGACGACAACGCTGTCGCCCTTCTTGATCTTAGCGGCAGCCATTACAGCACCTCCGGAGCAAGCGAGATGATCTTCATGTAACCGCGGCTACGCAGTTCGCGGACCACTGGGCCAAAGATACGCGTGCCGATCGGTTCAGCGTTCTTGTTGATCAGCACGGCAGCATTGCTGTCGAAACGGATCACGCTGCCGTCGGTGCGGCGCACTTCCTTGCGGGTGCGAACGATGACAGCACGGTGCACGTCACCCTTCTTCACCTTGGTACGCGGCTGGGCTTCCTTCACCGAAACAACGATGACATCGCCCACGCCGGCTACCCGGCGCTTCGATCCGCCCAGCACCTTGATGCACTGGACGCGCTTGGCACCGCTGTTGTCAGCGACCTCAAGCTGGGATTGCATCTGGATCATAGATCCGGTTCCTTCCTAGTGGCTTGCCGAGACCAGCCCGGCAGTTCCAAAATTCGTTTTAGACGTCGGCTTCGACAGCGGTGCCCTTGCTGGCAGTGACCCGTTCGATCACCTTCCAGGTCTTGAGCTTCGAAATCGGGCGGGTTTCTTCGATCCGCACGGTTTCGCCGGCCTTAAAGGCGTTGTCTTCGTCGTGGGCGTGATACTTCTTCGAACGGCGGATGATCTTCCCGTAGAGCGGGTGCTTCACCTTGCGTTCGACCTTCACGACCACGGTCTTATCGGTCTTGTCGGAAACCACGGTCCCGATCAGGATACGCTTGGGCATCGTGGGCTCCTTATTTCGCTACGCGGGCGCGTTCGCCCTGCAACGTTTTGATCCGGGCGATATCGCGGCGCACTTCTTTGATGCGGGCGGGACGCTCGAGCTGGTTGGTGGCGGCCTGAAAGCGCAAGTTGAACGCTTCACGCTTCAGTTCAGCCAGGTCACCCGACAGCTGATCGTCACTCTTGACGCGCAGGTCAGTTACATTGGCCATTATTCGCCTCCCAGATGGCTGGTGTCACCCAGACGGGCAACGACCTTGACTTTGATCGGCAGCTTCATCGCAGCGCGGCTGAACGCTTCTGCGGCAAGCGGACCGGCAACGCCGTCAAGCTCGAACAGGATCCGTCCTGGCTTGACCCGGGCTGCCCAGTATTCGACCGAACCCTTGCCTTTACCCTGACGGACTTCGGCTGGCTTCTTCGACACCGGCACGTCCGGGAAGATGCGGATCCACAGGCGCCCTTGACGCTTGATGTGGCGGGTGATCGCGCGGCGAGCCGCTTCGATCTGACGCGCGGTGATCCGCTCTGGTTCCAGGGCTTTCATGCCATAGGACCCAAAGTTCAGATCGGTGCCGCCCTTGGCATCACCCTTGATCCGGCCCTTGAAGGCCTTGCGAAACTTGTGCTTTTTCGGTTGCAGCATGACTTAGTTCCTGCGGTCTTCGCGCGCCGGACGGACGCCAGTGGTCTGGGCTTCCATCATCAAGCGGTCTTGGGCCATCGGGTCATGTCCAAGGATTTCGCCCTTGAAGACCCAAACCTTGATGCCGATGATCCCATAAGTGGTCAGCGCTTCGGCTTCGGCATAGTCGATGTTCGCGCGCAGGGTGTGCAGCGGCACACGGCCTTCGCGGTACTGTTCGACCCGGGCGATTTCAGCACCGCCGAGACGGCCGCCGCATACCACCTTGATGCCTTCGGCACCCAGACGCATGGCCGACTGCATGGCACGCTTCATCGCGCGGCGGAAAGCCACACGCTTGATCAGCTGATCGGCGATCCCCTGGGCTACCAGCTTGGCGTCGATTTCCGGCTTGCGGATTTCAACGATGTTCAGCTTGACGTCGCTGGCGGTGATCTTGGCTAGTTGCAGGCGCAGCTTTTCGATGTCTGCACCCTTCTTGCCGATGATCACACCAGGACGGGCAGCGTAGATCGAAACGCGGCAAACCTTGGCCGGACGCTCAATCACCACTTTCGAGATGGCGGCCTGCGGCAGCGTATCGACGATGAACTTGCGGATCTTGATGTCTTCGGAAAGCATCGACGCATAGTTCTTGCCTTCGGCGTACCAACGGCTGTCCCAAGTGCGGTTGA
>VFKS01000261.1 GCA_009885425.1 Novosphingobium sp. | reverse complement strand
CTGAACACCGCGCGCGATGCCGCCTTCAAGCTCGATGGCCTGACCATGACCAGCGCCACCAATGCCATCACCGATCTGGTGCCGGGGCTGAGCCTGAATCTGACCGGCACCAATACCGGCGCGCCGACCACGATCCGCTTTTCTGATCCGGGCGCGGCAGTATCGGCTTTTATGAACGATCTGGTTGGCGCGCTGAATGAACTGGCGGGCGAGCTCAAGACCCAGACCGACCCGTTATCGGGCGATCTGGCCCGCGACAGCGGTGCGCGGGCGATGCGGCGCGCGTTCGGCCTGTTGGCTGGAGCGATCGTGATCCCCGGTCCGGCTGCGGGCGATCCAGCGACGCTGGCTGACCTTGGCCTTGCGACCAACCGCGATGGGACCTTTCGGCTCGATACCAACCGGCTTACCGCAACCCTGAAAGCCGCGCCCGAAGGCGTGGCGGCGATGTTCACCACCGGACTGCACGGGGTCTATGCCACTTTCGACAAGCTCAGCCGCCGCCTGACCGCAGCGAGTGATCCAGGGACGCTGGCGGGATCGCTCACCCGGCTTTCAGCCCAGAAGCGCGACCTGAGTGAAGAAGCGACCAAACTGGCCGAGGCCCAGGAGAAGCTCCGGGCGCGGTTGACCAAACAGTTCGCCGGGACCGACAGCCGGGTCGCCGCTTCCAAATCCACCCTGTCGTTCCTGCAGAACCAGATCGACGCGTGGAACGCGCGAGGGAATTGAGATGTATAACCTGCGCAGCCCCGCTGAAGCCTATCGCAAGATCGATTTCGACGCCCGCGTGGCCGGGGCCGATCCGGGCCAATTGGTGCTGGTCTGCTACGAACAGCTGGGCACAGCGCTGGGCAGCGCGATCCATGCTTCACAAGCCAGCGACAACGCCCGCAAAAGCGCCGCGCTGACCCGCGCTTTGGCGGCACTGACCGCGTTGCAACTGGGACTCGATCACGGTCAGCCGATCGCTGCCACCCTTTCAACCCTGTTTGATTCGGCCCGTCACACGGTGCTGGACAGCGTGATCCAGTTTGATGTGTCGGCGCTGACCCGGCTTAAACAAGATGTCACCGAGATCGCCGGGGCGCTGCGCAGTGCCGTCAATGTCCGGGAATGAATCCAATTTGGTCCGTTTTTGTAAGCCATGGTTACGGCATTACTGCGCCGAAACTAAGGAATTCCCCGCAGCCAAAGCCTCGAATCTCGATTCAACCCAATGCGGCATAGGCGCAGCATCGGCCTAATTCCCTAGGCGGAAATCACTAGGGAGGCACCCAATGGAACGACGCCGCAGTCTGGCTCTGATCGATAGAAATTCACGCCGCCGCGCGGCCATTACCCATGCCCTGGCCGGCAGCGGAATTCATGTGGAACCGTTTGAGGATTTTGATGAAATCGCCCGACGCTGGCCGCGCTCTGGCTCGATTCTGGCCGCCGACGAGGGCCCGGCGATTGAGGAGCTGATCGAACACATGACCGATCATGGCGAGTGGCTGCCGGTTATCGCCTTTTGCGAAGCGCCTGAAACCGATCAGGTGGTCCGAGCGGTGCTGGCAGGCGCGCTCGATTATATCGAATGGCCCTGCGACATCGGCAAGATCATGACCGCGATCGAGCTGGCCGAAAGCGCCGCCGCCAGCATCGGCAGCCTGCGGCTGCGTGAGGCCCGCGCGCGCAGCCGGGTCCAGAAGTTGACCCGGCGCGAGCGTGAAGTCCTGACCGGGGTGGCCGATGGCCTGTCCAACCGGTTGATCGGTGAACGGCTGGCGATCAGTCCGCGCACGGTTGAGATTCACCGCGCAAACATGCTCAACAAGATGGGCGCCAACCATACCAGCGAAGCGATCCGGATCGCGATCGAAGCTTCGCTGATCGGTTAGGGCGCACGGCGGCTCATAAGGAAAATCCCCAATCGCGCTTTCAACAGTGCCTTGAATGCGGGGTCCTAGAAGGGCTCCTGCGCCAGATGCGCAACTCACCGTTCTTTGGAAGCTCGACCCCTACAATTGCCCTGTCCCTAATGCCCCGGCCGTTCCATCCCCGTTTCGGCCGGGGCATTTTTTGGCAAGACGGTCAGCCCCAATCAAAACAAAGAGGCCCCGGGTTTCCCCGAGGCCTCTCGTTTAGCATCCCTCCCAGGATGATTAGAACTTCATGCCCACTGCAACACCATAACGGCGCGGTTCGAGGGTGAAGACGTTGGTGAAGTTACCCGACGACTGATCGGTCACGTAGAGGCCGGTGATCGAGTCCTTGTCGAACACGTTCTGGATCCACGCACGGGCAAACCACTTCTTGTTCGGCCCATCGAGCTGGAGCTGCGCATTCACCTGGGTGAAGCTAGGCACTTCGTTGATGAAACCACCGAAGATATTACCCACCGACTTGCCAGTGTAGATGAAGTCAGCACGCGGGGTCAGGGTCAGATCACCCATCGGAGCAGCATACTGGATCCCGGCGGCGAACTTGTAGTCCGGAGCGCCTGGCAGCCTGTTGCCCTTGATGTTGGTCGGAATACCCGAGCTGTAGACCGTTATGCCGCCAAAGCCCGTACCGACAGTGCCGGCGAGCGCGGAGAGCACACCGCAAACACTGAACGCGCCGGTCGATGCGATGCCGCTGCCCGAAGGGAACGCGACGGTTGGCTGCAGGCCCGCACCGGGTTTCAAACCGGGGATAAAACCGGCGTTGATAAGAGTGTTGACCTGATTGACGAAGCCATTGACACCAGTTGCGCCGCCCGCGGTACCAGCAAGGCCGGTGTTCGACCCAACCGCACAGTTTGCACCGTTGGTGATGTCCTTGATGATCACCGCATCGGCACGGCCAGCACCAAAGTCACGCGGGTTGGCGAGGAACTTGTCCGAAGATACCTCAGTATGGAGGTAGCTGGCGTTGAAGTTCAGCGACAGTTCCTTGGTCGGGTTGATCACGACTTCGGCTTCGAGGCCATAGATCTTGGCGCTGACGTTATCGTTAACCGAGGTCCGGGCAACGATCCGCGAAAGCTGGAGATCCTTGTAGTCGTAGTAGAAGCCGGTGAGGTTCAGCTGGATCTTGCCGAAGACGTTTTTCGAACCCACTTCGAACGCATTGACGAATTCCGGGCTGAATGTGTCCGAAACCGCAAAGATCGGCTGAAGCGGTGGGTTGATCCCGCCCGACTTGTACCCGCGCGAGTAGGACGCATAGACCATGTTGTCCGGCGTGATCTCATAGTTGAGAACCGCGCGGCCTGTCCATTCGGCAAACTTCACCGACCGGACCTGGAACGCTTCGCAGCCTGCGACCGATCCGATGGCACCCAGCACGTTCGATCCCGGAGCCGCACAGACCGTTGCCGGATCGGCGTCAAAACCGGCGCCATAGGGCGTGGTCGTGGCGTCGGTGCTGCCAAAGGGCACCAGGAAGCTGGCCAAGGTCGAGCGGGCCTTCACCGTCTTGCTGTCGTTGTTGTAACGGATCCCCAGGGTCAGCTTCAGCTTGTCGCTGAAGCTGACATAGGCTTCACCGAACAGGCCGTAAGTGGTGATCGCCAGATCGTCCGTATTGTTGCGGAAGAACGGCGTTCCCAGATAGCTGGGCGGGCGGCCGGTCGACAGCGCGGTGAACGCACCAAAAACCCCGGTGAAATAGTCGATCCCGAAGGCGTTCACGTAGTAGCTGTTTTCGGTCAGGTGGAACTTGCTATAGATCCCGCCGATCAGGAAGTTGAACGGCCCGTCAAAGTCAGACGAAATGATCGCTTCTGCCGACCAGCTCGACTGGTGCTGGTTCGAACGGTCAAAATCCTGCGGGGTCAACGAACACATCCGATTGCCGCCAAAAGCGCCGGTTCCAGATTCGACCGGGAGCGACGTGCAGAGCAGCCCACCCGGGCCGCTCGGGATCAGCGCAGCGGCCACCGGGGCAAAATAGGCTACCGGAAGACCGGCACCGTTTAGTGGATTGAGCGGCGTTGCAGGTGTGGCGAAGAACTGCAGAGTGTTGAGCCCACCGGCATAAAGCGACCGGTTCTGGACCGACAAGTTGTAATCCTGTGACGACTCGAGATCGACCTTCTGGTAGTTGCCGCCGACCTTCAATTTAAGTCCGCCGCCCAGATCCTGTTCGATGCTGCCCTGGATGATCCATTCTTGCGTGTCGTAGGTTGGGACGTGGTCAGTACTGACGGAGCGGAAATCCGCCGGATTGACGGCACCTGTGTAGGCATCGGGGCCGTAGAGGCTGCCCAGCGCAAATGAGGCCGGCAGGCCCTGGGTGGCGAAGAATTCCCGGCTGGTCAGCACCCCAACGAAAGTGGTGTTGGCATTGGTCACCTGGAAATCGCGCTTGCCGTTGAGGCAGCCCAGAACCCCGGTCGGGTCGCGTTGGCACATCTGCTTCTGGATGCGCGTACGGTTGTCTTTTTCATGGAAATACTGGGCCATGAGGTCGATCGTCGTGCCCGGACCCGGTTCAATCCGAATCGAGCCGCGAACGCCGTACATATCGCGATCGTCGATCTTGGTGTTGTTGAAAATGTTGGTCGTGTAGCCTTCACGGTTCAGGTAGAACCCGGCAACGCGAACTGCGGCTATATCGCCCAGCGGCACGTTGATCATGCCCTTGGCCTTGACCGAGTTATAGTTGCCATACTCGAGTTCGACATTGGCAGCCACACCGGTCAGGCTTGGCCGTGCGGTGCGGAAGTTGATCACGCCCGAGGTGGCGTTGCGGCCATACAGGGTACCCTGCGGCCCGCGCAGCACTTCGATCTGGGCGAGGTCATAGAACTCACCTTCGAACAGGCGGGTGCCGGCCAGCGGTGCGTCATTCAGGTGAATCGCGGTCGCGCTGTCGCAAGTGGAGCCAACGCACAGATCGCCGATCCCGCGGATCGTGAAGCTGGCGCCGGTGAAGTTGGTTTTGGTGAAGGTAATGTTGGGCAGGCTGAGCTGCAGATCCGAGGTGTTCTTGATCTGCTGCTTTTCCAGCGCTTCGGTGTTGAACGCCGAAACTGCGATCGGAACATCCTGCAGACGCTGATTAGAGCGCTGCGCGGTCACGATGATTTCGGTGCTTGCGACTTCTTCCTCTGCCGCATCCTGTGCGTAAGCTGGAAATGCGATTGCCCCGGCGCATACGCCCGCAAGCAGGGTCAATTTACCCCTCATTAGCCCACTCTCCTTCAATTGCCCGTCCCTTGACCGGGCGGTTGCACATACTGATAGAACACCGTCTGGCCCGCTTGACAACAGGTTTTAACCGAATGGTTGAAACGAAGCTGAACCGTAACCCAAGAGCCACACTGCATCGCGTCCGCCAAGCCCCAGCAAGTGTTGCCTTTGCCAGCAAGCTGCGACAGACTTTGCCCCAGACAGGTGGGGAGCACAATGAGCGACGATTCGGCAGGGGTTGCCGCGCCGCATTACCGGGCATTCATTAGCTACAGCCATGCCGATGGGCGTTTCGCTGGGTGGCTGCACCGCAAGCTTGAAGCCGCCCGCCTGCCCGACAAACCCAATCCTCCAAGTAGGCAGCGGCTGAGCCCGATCTTTTTTGATCGCGCCGAACTGGCCGCTGGACCCGATCTTTCCGCCCAGGTTCGCGAAGCGCTGGCCCAGTCCGCCGCGCTGGTGGTTATAGCCAGCCCGGCGGCGCGGGCCAGCCGCTGGGTCGGACAGGAGATCGCGCTATTCCGGCAGCTCCACCCCGATCGTCCGATTCTGGCCGCGTTGATCGAAGGCGAGCCGGCCGAAGCCTTTCCCGAAGCGCTGCTGAGCCATGATGGCGCCGAAATCGAGCCGCTCGCCGCCGATTTCCGCAAAGGCAAAGATGGCAAGCGGCTGGGCCTGCTCAAGATCGTCGCCGGGCTGACCGCCCAGCCGCTCGACCAGTTGGTCCAGCGCGACGCCCAGACCCGCCAGCGCCGCGTGATGGCCGTCACGGCGGGAGCGCTGCTGCTCAGCCTAATCCTCGCCGCAGCCCTGGTACTGGCGATCCGCGCCCGCGCCGAAGCCGAACGCCAACGGGGCGAAGCCGAAGGACTGGTGGAATTCATGCT
>VFKS01000178.1 GCA_009885425.1 Novosphingobium sp. | reverse complement strand
TGGCCTCCAAGCCCAGACCAACAAAGACAGCGCTGAAACGATAGCCCCCTCCACCAGCTTCGCTGGTCCCCCTCCCCGTGCCGGGGAGGAATTGACCGCCCGCGCCCTCGCCTATCGCCTCGGCCGCCCCGCCGCGCTGGACCGGTTGCTGCTGACCGGCGCCAGCGTTGCGCCGCTCAGCGGCTGGGACATCCCGGTGTTCCCGCTCAAGGGCGGCGACGTGGTCGCACGCGGGGTGACGGTCGGGCCAGAGGTGTCGCGCTTGCTTCAGGCGGTTGAGGCCGGGTGGATCGCCAGCAGCTTCGACGATGCCGCCGTGCCCGCCTTGCTCGATGCACAGCTGGCGCGGCGGCCATGAGCAATCTGGTCGATCTGGCCACCCAATATCCACTGCTGATCGTGGCGGTGGTCGCGATCCTGTTCGCCACGGCGGGCTGGATGCTCGAACGTGATCATCCGGCAAGGGCCACCCTGATGCGCCGGTTCGGCTATCTCGGCCTGATCGCTGTGCTGTTGTTGCAGGTCGGCATCTCGGCCATGGAAGCCGAGAAATCAGACGCGGCTTTTGAATTTGGCAGCCGTCCGGCCGTGACCGTCAAGGGCCGCGAAACCATCGTGCCTTTGGCCAGCGACGGCCATTTTTGGGTTGAGGCGCAGGTCAACGGACAGTCCCAGGAATTCCTGATCGACACTGGTGCCTCGTTCACCGGAATGAGCCGCGCCGCCGCTGGCGCCGCCGGGATTTCCCCAGCCGCAGACCTGTTACCGCTCGAGCTGGAAACCGCCAACGGCACGATTGGGGCCACCATCGGCCGCGCCCGCACGCTCAGCTTTGGCGGGATCACCGTGCAGAATCTGGAGGTAGCCGTGCCGACCAGCGGCCATGACAAGACCAACGTCATCGGCATGAACCTGCTCAGTCAGCTAGCCAGCTGGCGGGTTGAGGGCAACAAGCTGATTTTGGTACCGAAGGGCTAAAACTTGTTGTCCCTAGGAAACCCGGTCGGCGGCATCCTGCCTGCCGCGCCGCGCGCGACCTTCCACAGCATCATGTCGCTTTCGGTCCGGGTCCGGCCGGTATCGCCGCCCATCTTCCAGCTTAGTCCTTCGTCCAGCTTCAGCGTGATCGCATCGGCTAGCCCGCCGTCGCGGTAGCGTTGCAGGGTGACGCCCTGGCCTTTGGCCAGCACCGGCAGTTCCTCAAGGCTGAAGATCACCAGCTTGCGGTTATCGCCGACCACCGCGATGTGATCGTGCTCGGGCGGAATTTCGCGGACCACGGCCAGCTTCACGCCCGGCTTGGTGGTCATCACGCCGCGGCCTTTGCGGGTTTCGGCCAGCAACTCATCCGCCTCTGCGGCAAAGCCGCGTCCGGCGTCGCTGGCCAGCAGCAGCTGCGCCTTGGGGCGATAGACCAGCAGCGCGACGATCTCGGCCCCGGCGTCGATATCGATCATCGTCCGGATCGGCTCACCAAACCCGCGCGCGCCGGGCAGCTTGTCACAGCCCAGCGTGTAGAACCGGCCATTGTCGCAGGCGATTAGCAGCTTGTCGGTGGTCTGGGCATGGAGCGCGTGAGCCGGGCCATCGCCTTCCTTGAACTTGAAATCCTTGTCCAACGCCTCATGCCCACTCGCGCCCCGGATCCAGCCCTTGGCCGAGAGTATCACCGTGACCGGCGCCTTTTCGATCATCGCATCCATGCTGAATTCGATGGTCGGCGCGGCTTCGGCGATGGTCGTGCGGCGGCGGCCCAGCAGGGTATCCTCGCCGTAATCCTTGCGCAGGTTGGTCAGGTCGCGCTTGAGCCTGGTGCGCTGGCGGGCCGGGCTTTCGAGCAGCTTCTCGAGCTCTTCCTTTTCAGCCAGCAAGGTATCCCGCTCGCGCCGCAGCTCCATTTCCTCCAGCCGCCGCAGGCTGCGCAGCCGCATATTGAGGATCGCTTCGGCCTGCCGATCGGTCAGGCCAAATTCGGCCATCATGATTGGCTTGGGCTCATCCTCGGTCCGGATAATCTCGATGATCCGGTCAAGGTTGAGGAACGCGATGATATAGCCATCGAGCAGTTCCAGCCGGTCGGCGATCTTGTCCAGCCGGTGCTGGGTGCGGCGCAGCAGGATGTCGATCTGGGCGATCACCCATTGCTGCAGCAGCAGCTTGATCCCCATCACCCCTGGAGTGCGCCCGGCATCGAGCACGTTGAGGTTGAGGTTGAACCGCGTTTCCAGATCGGTCAGCTTGAACAGGCTCTGCTTGAGCAGTTCTGGATCGACATTGCGGCTTTTGGGCACGAAGACCAGCCGGATCACCTCGTCACTCTCGTCGCGGATGTCTTCCAGAATCGGCAACTTCTTGTCAGCAATCAGCTGGGCGACCTGTTCGATCAGCTTGCCCTTTTGCAGCTGATAGGGGATTTCGGTGATCACCAGTTGCCACTGCCCGCCCGGCAGTTTCTCAATGCCGGTTTCTTCCCAAGTCCCGTCGGAATTGCGCCCGGTTGAAAAGCGCCCGCGCACCCGCATGGCGCCCCTGCCCGTCTCGTAAGCCGCGCTGAGCGTCGCGGCGCTTTCCACCACTACGCCGCCGGTCGGGAAATCGGGCCCGCGAAACACCTGCATCAATTCGCTGTGCTCGACCTGCGGGTTGTCGACTAGCAACAGCGTGGCATCGATGATCTCGGCAACGTTGTGGCTGGGGATATTGGTGGCCATGCCAACCGCGATCCCGCTTGAACCATTGGCCAGCAGGTTGGGGAAAATGCCGGGGAAGATCTCCGGCTCTTCTTCTTCGCCATTGTAGGTCGGGATGAAAGTGACCGTACCTTCATCGAGCCCCGACATCAGCTGGATCGCAGTTTTGGTCAGGCGGGCTTCGGTATAGCGATAGGCAGCGGCGTTATCGCCGTCGATATTGCCGAAATTGCCCTGCCCTTCGACCAGCGGATAACGCAGGCTGAAATCCTGCGCGAGCCGGACCATCGCATCATAGACCGACTGGTCGCCGTGCGGGTGATACTTGCCGATCACATCGCCCACCACACGCGCCGATTTCTTGAAGGCATCGTTGGGATTGAGCTTCAACTGCCGCATCGCCCACAGCAGGCGGCGGTGGACCGGCTTCAACCCATCGCGCAGATCCGGCAGCGACCGCGCCGTGATCGTAGACAGCGCATAGACGAGGTAGCGCTCGGACAGCGCACTATCGAACGGCGCGTCGACGATAGCATCGAAGGGATCGGGTTCAGTTGTATCGGTGGTCATGCTGGCGCCGCCCTAGCAGGCCGCGATTCCGCTCCCAAGCCAGACCTGCACCTTATCCATAGAGAATAGTTGCTGACAGCGGATCATACCGTCACCCGTACCGCACCTGTGCCGTGGTGGTCTGACGAAGCGAGGATATTGCCAATTGCTCCGACAATAATTCGTAAAAAAACGAGATACAATATTTTATTTCCGATATCGAATTTGTGCGAATATCCATCAAACTAACACGCTGATTTATGAATATCCCGAAAAAATTTCCAGATTTCAAAGCTGGCAAAATCCATGGTCGGAACATATCGCGTCATAAATTGTTTTCATCCCAAATTATTGCCTTATTTTTTAGGATTATCAGATGAAAACGATCAAATTGATGACGCTTGCGTTTGCCCCTGCCTTGCTACTTGGATTCGGGTCAGTTTCAGGAGCGGCTGCAAATGATGACGGCCAGCGGATGTCCCAGCGTGGCAATCAGATCGCTGACTATGGCTCGGATTGGTCCGACGGAAAGAAGGACGTCGCCAAGGGTCGGCGCATCATTGACAAGAGCAATGGCAAGGCTGCCGACGCCGAAAAGAAGCTGGTGCGCGCGCGTGACGCCATGGCGAAGGCCGATGAGCAGCGCCGCCAGGCTGAATCCGACCGCATCAAAGGCGAGCAACTGATCGCCGCGGGAACCGACAAGATGTATCAGGCTGAGGCCAAGTATTCCGCATTACGCGCAGGTCCTTCGGCCGTCACCGGCAACTGAGCTTCCGGACCTAGCGCCGCTGCATGTCGCGGCTCTCCCCCGGAATGCGCACTTCCAACCCATCAAGTGCGTCGGTGAGTTCGATCTGACAGGACAGGCGGCTGGTGCGGGCTACCCCGGCGGCGAGGTCGAGCATGTCTTCCTCGTCCTCGCTGGCGCGGGGGAGCTTACCGAACCAGTCGGGCGTCACGATCACGTGGCAGGTCGAGCAGGCCATCTGCCCTTCGCAGGTGCCCTCCAGCGGTTGGTCGGCGGTCTGGGCCAGTTCGAGCAGGCGCTGGCCGGGCTGGCCTTCGGCTTCAACCCGGTCGCCATTGGCACTGATGAAAGTGACTTTGACCACGCCCCTATGCTCCTTGCGCCTGTGCCGCCGTTTCAATTGCGTGGCAGGCCGCTTCGATGTCCCCGCGGGTCGTGTAACGGCCAAAACCAAGCCGGATCGAGTTGCGGGCCTGGCCCGGTTCAAGGCCGATTGCGCTCAGCACTCGGCTGGGCGCGCCGGTTCCGCTGCCGCAGGCGGAGCCCGCTGAAAAGGCAACCTGGCGGCAGTCGCTAAGCAATCGCGGAAAGTTGAGCCCATCGAGCCGCAGATTGAGATTGCCCGGCCAGCGCGCGGTCTCGCTGCCGTTTATCGTCCAGCGGGTGAGGATCGAGCGGGCCAGGCTGGCGAGGCCCGACAGGTGCTGGAAATCCTGCTCCATCCGCACTTTGGACAGCGCCGCCGCCGCCCCAAACCCAGCGCATAGCGCGGGGCTGAGCGTGCCCGAGCGCAGGCCGCCTTCCTGGCCGCCGCCCTCGATCAACGAAGCGATCTTCACCCCGTCCCGCACCCACAAAGCGCCGATCCCTTTGGGGCCATAAAGCTTGTGCGCGGTGATCGCGATCAGGTCGGCCTCTTCCGGCGGTGCAAGCTTGCCCGCGCCTTGTACTGCATCGCACAGGAACAATGCGCCCGCCGCATGCGCCCGCTCGGCCAGCCGCGCGACCGGCTGGATCGTGCCGATCTCATTGTTGACCTGCATGACCGCGACCAGACCGGTCCCTTCGGCGAAGTCCGCCTCGGGATCGACCAGTCCAGCGGCGCTGACCGGCAGCTCCTGCACCACCGCGCCGCTCGCCAGTGCGGCGTTGACCACGGCTGAATGTTCAATCGCCGAATAAGCGATGGTCCCCCGCGGAACCGAGCGGATTGCCTGGTTAAGCGCCTCGGTCGCGCCGCTGGTGAAAATCACCCGGCCGCCCTTGGGCAGCAGGCCCGCGACCTGCTCGCGCGCCACTTCGACCGCCGCCGCAGCGGCCCGGCCAGCCTTGTGCATCGAGTGCGGATTGGCGAAGCCCATCGATTCCGGGCCCGACAACCATGGCAGCATCGCATCGCGTGCTTCTGGTGCGAGCGGTGTGGTGGCTTGATGGTCGAGATAGATGAAATCGGTTGGCATGTTCGCAATCGTTGCTTTTTGGTCACTCGTTTCTATATAGCGCCTGCTTCCCGATCATAGCCCCATCCGGTCCGGCTGGCCGTCTTATTTCGGCCGCCGCAGATGGTGCCCAACCAATGTCAGGTTAAAGTCCATGCCCGCAGTGATCTTTCCCGGACCCGAAGGCCGTCTCGAAGGGCGTTTTCAGCCCGCCAGCCGGCCGCGCGCACCGGTCGCGATGATCCTTCATCCGCACCCGCAGGCCGGCGGCACGATGAACGACCGGATCACTCAGGCGATGTACAAGACCTTTCAGGCCCGCGGGTTTGCAACGCTGCGGTTCAACTTTCGCGGTGTCGGCCGTAGCCAGGGCAGCTTTGACAATGGGATCGGCGAACTGTCCGATGCCGCGGCCGCGCTTGATTGGGTGCAGTCGATCCACCCAGAGGCCAGCACCACCTGGGTGGCCGGCAACAGCTTTGGCGCGCTGATCGGGATGCAGCTGCTGATGCGGCGCCCGGAAATCCGGGGTTTCATCTCGGTCGCACCGCCGGCCAACATGTACGATTTCAGCTTCCTCGCGCCCTGCCCCGCTTCGGGCATCATCATTCAGGGTGCCGCTGATACGGTGGTCACCCCGAACTCGGTTCAGAAGCTGGTCGACAAGCTGCGGACCCAGCGCCACATCACGATCCACCACGAGGAAATTCCCCGGGCGAACCATTTCTTTGAAAACGAAATGGCCGATCTGATGCGCTCGGCTGACAATTACCTCGACATGCGGCTCTCGCCTGATTGCCCGATCAGATAAAGTTGAACCTCATCCCAAGCCCGTTCGATCCGAGCGGGCTTGGTTGAGACTGTTGATCGAGTTCTAGCCTGGCACCTGCTCAGCCGGGACCCTCCCCGAACCATCAGGCACCAGCCAGATCGCAAGGTTTGCGGCCGCGACCGCCGCGAGCAGCAGCATCAACCAGACCTGCTTGGCTCTACCGCCCCGCCGCCACAGCACAGTGGCTCCCACCACCAGGGTGATGACCGCCAGTGCGAGCACCGAGAGGACCAGGTCGAGACCCATCGGCTTAGCGGGCCAGCTTTCCGGCCATGCCGATGATGTCATCGAGCGGATTGCCATCGTTGTTCATGTCGATCAGCGAGCCGAGCCCGCCGAGCAATCCCCCGCCCGATGCCGGTGCCGCCTGCTGACTGCCGCCCAACATCGAACCCAGGATCGAACCGAGTATTCCGCCTGCGCCGCCCTGGCCCTCACCCTGAGCGCCGCCGCGGGAGGACAGATAACCGCCCACCAACATCGCCAGGATCGGCAGCATCTTCTTGAGCAGTTCGGGGTTGAGCCCGGTCTGCCCCGCCGCATGGCCCGCGACGGTTCGGCTTACGTCCTTTGATCCGAAGATCTGGCCCAGGATATCGTTGCCCTTGGTCACGTCGGTTTCCTGCGGACCCAGCACATTGTCAGCCAGACCAGCCCCGCCAAGTCCGCCGAGCATACCGATCAGGCTGCCCAGCCCGCCCTCGCCGCCACCGGCAACATCGCTCTGCTTCTGGAATCCGCCGACAATCGCCGGCAGCAGGGCCCCAGCGCCGACCTGCGCCATTTCCGGTGAAATGCCGAGCTGCCCGGCAATCGCATCAAGCCCACCACTGGCGCGCAGCATATCCATCATATCCATCAATCGACCCTTCCCAGAAACCTGCCGTGTCCATCCCAACTTAGCGTCTCGTCGTGAACAGGCCAGCGCAAACAGCAGCGCGCCCGCGGCCGCGGAGAAAATTGATAAGCGGCAGGCAGGTCCGCAATCTGGATCGCTATGTCACTGAAAAGGCGGCGGGCTCACCTCACCGGTTAGCCCTTCACCTGTCACACAGACCTGCTAGTCAGGGGCAATCAGGGGAATTGGCGGCTCGGCCGAGTCGCTCCTTCAAGAGGAGTCGCAAAACATGGGTTTTTTCAGCAAGATCAAGGATGCCATCTTTGGCAAGAAGGCCGAAGCCGCCACGCCAGCGCCCGTTGAAGGCGCACCAGCAGCGGCTCCGGTTGCGGCTCCGGCTCCGGTCGATGTTGCGGCCGTCTTGGGCGGCATGGCAGGGGCCGATGGGCTCAACTGGCAGAGCTCGATTGTCGATCTGATGAAGTTGGTCGGGATCGATTCGAGCTTTGAAAACCGCAAGGCACTGGCCCACGAGCTCGGCGATGCCGACTATTCGGGATCGGCCGAAGAAAACATCGCGCTGCACAAGGCGGTGATGAAGGGCCTGGCCGAAAACGGCGGCAACGTCCCGGCTTCGATGCTCGACTGAGGCTGGTTTCAACCAAACAAAAGGGCTCCGCACCGCGAGGTACGGAGCCCTTTTTGTTGGATCATGCTGTCTTGCGGAGCGCCCACCACACCAGCAGCGGGATCGCCAGTTCCAGCGCGCCAAGGAACTGGAACAATCCACTTGGGAGACCAACGGCCAATGCTGAAACAATCCGCGCCAAGCCGCCGACAAAAAACACAGCTTGAAGGGCCAGCACAGTCTGCGCTCTCGCCGAAAGGTCTTGCGCCGCCCAAATGTGGGCAACCCCGAACCCCAGAAATAGCGTTGCGTAGAACCGATCCTCGCTGTCCATCGTAGCGTTGACCGGCACCGACCCCGGGATCGATGCCGGTCCAAATCCGATATGGACCAGGGCAATTGCCGTGCAAGCCACCGCGAACAGGACGAGGAACCAGCGCAGCACTTGCCGATCGCGCCTCACTTTTTGCCGAATAGCCCCGACGCCATGTCCGCAATGTCGTTTAGCGGATTGCCGTCGCCATCCTTGTCAAGGAAGGCGAACACGCTCTTCGCGGCAGGGTTGTCCTGCAGCATCTGGGCATACTGCCCGAGCGATCCTTCGCCGCCGATCTGCTCGACGATCTGGTTCAGCATACCGGCATCAAGCCCGGTCTTGGCGGCGGCCCCGGCGATCGTATCGCCCGGTTCGCCATGGCTTTGCCCCAGCGCTGCGATCGCCTTCTCGGCCATTTCGGGCGGCAGGCCCAGCTTGCTGGCAAGATTGCCGACATCGGCGTGCTGGCCAAGCTGACCGACTATGCTGTCAAAAATTCCCATGATGCGACTCCACGAAGAAGGAAGCCCGCATCATGGACCTGCGCGGCGCGGAGACAAGTTCAAATTCCCCGCAGGTCAGGCTCCACCCAGCCGCGCCGCGCGGCGACCGAAAACAATCGTTCGCGGCTGTAGAAGCGCAGCGGCCAGGTGGGCCTCATGAGTCCACTCGGCCTTGGGCAGGGTGCGCGCAAGCAGCCCCTCGCCAACATGGCGAACGGCTGCGGCACTTTCGAAATTGCGGAAAGGATGGTCGGTCATGATCGGAAACTCCGGGTCAAATCGCGACCCGGATTTTCCAGGTCGATCAGGCCGCCCTGGGGGCCGATTCGAGCACGCCTTGATCGACGTATTCGACGAATTGGGCGAAGTTCTGGACGAACTTGTTCACCAGCTCGCGCGCGTTTTGGTCGTATTGCTCGCCATCGGCCCAGGCACCGCGCGGATCGAGCAACGCGGTATCGACGCCCGGCACGGCAACCGGCACTTCGAACCCAAAGTTCGGGTCCTTCTTGAACTCGGCATTCCCCAGGCTTCCGTCGAGCGCCGCATTGAGCAGCGCGCGGGTCGCTTTGATCGGCATCCGCTTGATGCCCGGATCGGTCGCCTTGCCGCCCGACCAGCCGGTGTTGACCAGCCAGCACTGCGCCCCGCCATCGGCGATCCGCTTCTTGAGCAGGTTGCCGTAAACGCTGGGATGGCGCGGCATGAAGGCAGCGCCGAAGCAGGTGCTGAACGTCGCCTCGGGTTCGGTCACGCCGATTTCAGTACCTGCAACCTTGGCGGTGTAGCCCGACAGGAAGTGGTACATCGCCTGGTCGGGGGTCAGCCGCGCGATCGGCGGCAAAACGCCAAAGGCATCAGCGGTCAGCAAGATTATGTTCGACGGCGGCGGGCCGAGGTTTTCATCGCTGGTGTTGGGGATGAATTCGATCGGATAGGCCCCGCGGGTGTTCTCGGTCTTGCTAGCGTCAGTAAAGTCGAGCTCGCGCGTCGCCTCGTCCATTGCCACGTTCTCAAGGATCGTACCGAACATCTTGGTGGTGGCGTAGATCTCTGGCTCGCCCTCGGCCGAGAGGTTGATCATCTTGGCGTAGCAACCGCCTTCAAAGTTGAACACCGCGGTATCCGACCAGCCATGCTCATCATCACCGATCAAGGTGCGGCTGGCGTCGGCCGAAAGCGTGGTCTTGCCGGTGCCCGACAAACCAAAGAAGATCGCGCTCTTGCCGTCGGCGCCGATGTTGGCCGAACAGTGCATCGGCATCACACCCTGCGCCGGGAGCAGGAAGTTCAGCAGGCCAAACACACCCTTCTTCATCTCACCCGAATACTCGGTGTTGCCGATCAGGATCAGCTTCTCGGTAAAGTTGACTGCAATCACCGTGTCGCTGCGGCAGCCGTGCCGCTCCGGATCAGACTTGAAGCTGGGCAGGTTGATAATGGTGTATTCGGGTTCAAAGCCCGCGAGCTCATCGGCCTTCGGGCGCACCAGCAAGGTGCGAACGAACAGGCTGTGCCAGGCCATCTGCGTGATCACCCGCACGTTCACCCGGTACTCGGGCTGGCTGCCGCCAAACAGGTCAGCGACATAGAGCGCGCTCTGGTCTTTGACCGCGGCCATGAAATCCGCTTTCAGATTGGCCCAATGCGCCGGCGTCATCGGCTGGTTGATCGCACCCCAGTTGACCGCCGTTTCGGTGATGGCATCGCGCACGACGTACTTGTCCTTCACGCTCCTCCCGGTGAACCGGCCCGTATCGACCAGCAGCGCGCCATCCTTGGTCAGCCGCCCCTCACCCAGGCGCAATGCGTGCTCGACCAGCGCCGCAGTGCCGAGATTGGCATGGATCGTGGCAGCAGTGGCAATACCCTGGCTGGCAAGCGGATGGGTGAGCGCAATGGTCAAGGCGAACTCCGTAGTTTGGCGCAGCAGCGCGGAGCCGATCGGCCCGGCGCCGTCTCTACATACGAATGTAAAGGATACTTGGGCGGCGCATAGTCCAGCCGGGTGATTCCGTCAAATAGCCCGCAAAAGTGGACCAAAACCATTTGTTTCAGCGCCTTGATTCAGGCTTTCAAGCCAATTGCCACCCGCAGCGTTAACCGCTACCCCCTTGGTCCCCAGACTTTCTCCAGGTGAAAGCGCCTCCAGCCCGCTGCCATGGCCCATTCCCCCGTCCAAACCCCAATATCGCCACAACAAGTGATCGCGCTGGTCGACGATGATCGCAACATCCTGACCACGGTTTCGATCGGACTTCAGGCCGAAGGCTTCGCCACGCGGGTCTATTCGGATGGCGCAGCCGCGCTCAAGGCTTTGCTCGAAAACCCGCCTGATCTGGCAGTCTGCGATATCAAGATGCCGCGGATGGACGGACTCGAACTGCTGCAGAAACTGCGCGAGAAAAGCGCACTGCCGGTGATCCTGCTG
>VFKS01000521.1 GCA_009885425.1 Novosphingobium sp. | reverse complement strand
TGAAACTGGCATCGCAAACCACCCAGCTGCATGGCGCGTCGATCTGGGCCGGGGTCAGGATCCGTGCGCTGGTCTGCTCCAGCACGGTTACGCGGGGATCCTGACGCAGTTTCCAGGCCAATTGATTGGTCCCCGAATCGACCGCGAAGACCCGCACCGCGCCATGGCTCAGCAGCACATCGGTAAAGCCGCCGGTCGAGCTGCCGATATCCATCGCGGTGACGCCAGCCGGATCGAGCCCAAATTCCGCAAGCGCATGGGCCAGCTTGATCCCGCCGCGCGAAACCCACGGGTGGTCGCGTCCACGAACCTGCAGCGGGGCGTCAGCAGGCAGGGTCTGACCGGGCTTGGCCAGCTTGGTTTCGCCCGAAAAAACGATCCCGGCCAACACCAGCGCCTGCGCCCGCGTGCGGCTTTCGGCGTGGCCGCGCTCGACCAGCAACTGGTCCACCCGAATTTTCAGCACCTTGCTCATTGGCCCGGCTCCTTCCATAGAAGCGGCGTGAAGGCAATTGTTCCCCTCTGCTGCATGGCTACCGTGGTGCTCAGCGCTTGCGCTGCGGTGCCCAAACCGGTGCCGCCGCCGGTGATCAGCCAGCCGCGCCCGGTGCCAAAGCCAGCCCCGCTGCCGTTGCCCCCCGCCGATTGGCGCGATGCCCCACAGACCCCCGGCAACTGGTCGTGGGCCCTGGTCTCCGGCCGCTCAACCGCCAGCTTCGGCCTGCCCGGTGCAACGCCGCTGGTGGTATTGAGCTGCGACCGGGCCGCCGGTCAGATCCAGCTGGTCCGTGCCGGTTCGGCTGCCACGGCGGTGCCGTTGGCGGTCGCGACCAGCAGCACGCGCCGTCCGTTGATGAGCGATCCCGCGCGCAGCCCGGCTGGCTGGCTGGTAGTGCCGCTGCCGGCACGCGATCCGCTGCTCGATGCGATCGCCTTTTCGCGCGGTCGCTTTGCGCTGGAAGCGGCTGGGCTGGAAACGCTGTACCTTCCCGCCTGGCCAGAGCTGAGCCGGGTCATCGAAGACTGCCGATAGGGGACTTTCGGACCGCCAAAAGCACAGGCCCGAAACACTGGATACTGACGCCAAAATAAATCAATGCAAGTCTTGTTGTGCAGCGCAAAATGATTCACAACATCAG
>VFKS01000396.1 GCA_009885425.1 Novosphingobium sp. | reverse complement strand
GGGTCTGGGGGGTCTATGCGCTGAACGAGCAGACCGGCAAAGTCGCCGCGCACACCGCCCGCGCGACCATTCTGGCGACCGGCGGCGCAGGCCGGGTCTATCAGTTCAGCACCGCGCCGCGCGGTGCGACTGGCGACGGGATCGCGATGGCCTGGCGGGCGGGGTGCCGGGTCGGCAATATGGAAATGATGCAGTTCCACCCGACCTGCCTCTACAACCTCGACGTCAAGAACTTCCTGATCACCGAGGCGGTTCGCGGCGAAGGTGGGCACTTGCTCAACCCGCGCACCGGGCACCGCTATATGCCCGACTACGACGAGCGCGCTGAATTGGCCCCGCGCGATATCGTGGCGCGGGCCAATGACAGCGAGATCAAGCGCGACGGGCTCGATTTCGTTCACCTCGATATCAGCCACCAGCCGCCCGAATTTGTCCGGACACATTTCCCCAACATCCACGAAAAGCTGCTGGGTCTGGGGATCGACATGACCACCCAGCCAATTCCAGTGGTTCCGGCCCAGCACTACACCTGCGGCGGGATCGTGATCGACCTTGCGGGCCGAACCGATCTGCCGGGGCTCTATGCCGCTGGCGAATGCACCGAATCTGGTCTCCACGGCGCCAACCGGCTCGCCTCCAACTCCTTGCTCGAATGTTTCGTATTCGGCGAGGCGGCGGCGGCCGACATTCTGGCGCGGTGGGACACATTCGATGCCCCGCCGCCGGTCCGTGCCTGGGACGAAAGCCGGGTCACCGATTCGGATGAGGAAGTGGTGATCAAGCAGAACTGGACAGAGATTCGCCGGTTTATGTGGAACTATGTCGGGATCGTACGGACCACCAAACGGCTTGAACGGGCCAAACATCGGATTGCGATGCTGACGGGTGAGACCGAAGAGTATTACGCCCACTTCCGCGTTTCGACCGACCTGATCGAACTGCGCAACCTGCTGCAATGCGCCGAACTGATCGTCCGCTCGGCCCTTGCACGGCACGAAAGCCGGGGCCTGCATTATACGTTGGACTATCCGGCGATGCTGGCGGAAGCCAAGGACACGGTGCTGGTGCCGTAGATTTGCCGCGCCAATGCCACGAAATTGCAACATTTTGGCAGCAACACAGTTTGCGAAGATATGAGCGACGATTCACCATCCCCACCCAGCCGGCGCGACGCCGCCGCAATTGGCGCGAGCATCGCCGGTGAACGCATGGTTGCGGCTGAACAAGGGATTCT
>VFKS01000222.1 GCA_009885425.1 Novosphingobium sp. | reverse complement strand
GCGTCGCGCCGGGTATCGGTCCGCTTGTAGAGCTGACCCACCAGTACCGAGATATTGGCCTTGAGAAATCCCGACCCCACGATGATCAGCGCCAGCGCCAGCCAGAACACGTTGATCGTCGGATCGTTCTGCCCGCCGACACCCTCAAACACCATGAACAAGTGGCCTGCTGCCAACAGCACCCCACCAAACAGCACAGCCTTGCGTTGCCCCAGATAGCGGTCAGCCAGCCATCCGCCGAACAGCGGGGTGATATAGACGAGCGAGCCATATGCGCCGAGCATCAGACTGCTTTCGCCTTCGGAAAACAGCCAGTGCTGCACCAGATAGAAAATCAGAATGCCGCGCATCCCGTAAAAGCTGAACCGTTCCCACATCTCGGCGAAGAACAGCATGAACAAGCCCTTGGGATGGCCGAACACTTCGGGCTTGCGACTGCCCGCAATGGCAATTCCGACGGCGAGGAACATCATCAGGATGATTGCCGCGACGGCCGCGACCCAATCGCCCTCGTTCCACAGGCCCATATCTTTCATGAAAAGCTCCCCGAATTTGGTCTAAAGTCAGCCGATCTCGGCGGCCGCTTGCATGGGCAAGGAGACTAACCGCGATTTCGCCGCTGTGAAGCGAAATTTGCCGCGCTTGATGGTTTGTTGCTTTAGCGCCCTGGTCTCCAAACCCCTTGCGTGCAGCGCTGTATTATGGCACTGATGCACCATGCCACAGTCAAGCCAGCCGGTATACCTCAAGCTCCGCGACCGGATCGCCGCTGCGATCATCGATGGGACCTATCCCGATGGCGCGCTGCTCCCGTCGGTCCGCGCCTTTGCCGCCGATCAGGGCGCCAATCCGCTGACCGTAGCCAAAGCCTATCAGTTGTTTCAGCTCGATGGGCTGGTCGAAGTTCAGCGCGGGGTCGGAATGTTCGTGGCGCGCGGAGCAGCCGAGAAACTGCGGCGCAGCGAACGCGAACGGTTCCTGGAGATCGAATGGCCCGCGATTTGCCAGCGGATCGAACGGCTTGGCCTGCGCCCGGCCGAGCTACTGGCCGAAAAACTTTAGAAAAATTTACGGATTCTATTTGCGCATCGGACCTGCATTTGGCACTATCGTTGTGACTGCAGTGCTGCTCGTAATGGGTCGGAAGCGGTGCCGCGTTTTTACCAAGGATTTGGCGGGAGCCGCGCCTGCGGCCCCTTTGAAAGGCGTGTTATGATCCGATCCGAACTTGTCGCCACACTGGCCCGTGAAAATCCCGGACTCCGGCTCGAAGAAGTCGAACGTGCTGTCGGCACATTTTTCGATGAAATCGCCGCGCGCCTCGCTGCAGGCGGGCGGGTGGAACTGCGCGGCTTCGGAGCTTTCTCGACCCGCGCCCGCGAAGCCCGCAAGGGCCGCAACCCCCGCACCGGTGAAACCGTCAGCGTGCCGGGCAAAAGCGTACCCTATTTCAAGCCCGGCAAGGAAATGCGCGCGCGCCTGAACGCAGACTAGATGTCTGGCGAATGCGCTGACTGGGAGACGCTTGCGCGCTTTCCATTCGGTGACGGGCCGGAACTTGCCGATGTATTGCTGGATCTAATTCTCATCGGCAGGAAACGCGCCACCTGCTGGAGCGCAGCTGAAGGTGTGAAGAGCACTGCTGTGGGAGGACGCTGGGTTGTCGAGGATGGACAAGGCCGCCCGCGTGCCGTGCTGAAGACCGTGGCCCTGACCCAGCAGCGTTTTGACCAAGTGGAAGCGGATTTCGCAGCGGACGAAGGCGAAGGCGATCTCACCCTCGCCTATTGGCGCGATGCCCACCGCGTCTACTTCGCCAGGAATGGCCAATTTGCACCCGACATGCTGCTGTGGTGCGAACGGTTTGAGTTGGTCGCAATCCTGCCGTTCGAGCAACCGATGGCGGCAACCAGTTGATCCACTGGCGCAGCTAAGGCGGGGCTGGATACCCGCAGCACTCTTCCCTAAAGGCAGGAAGCGATGCGGACGTGGCGGAATGGTAGACGCCGGGGACTTAAAATCCCCTGAGCTTTGCTCGTGTGGGTTCGAGTCCCACCGTCCGCACCATATACTTATGTATAGCCTGCCCGATCAACGCCCCTCTGGCGTAAAAGTGGCGACCAGATCGAACCGGTCGCCGCGGAAGGTCTGGCAGACATAGGTGACCGGCTCGCCAGTGCGCCAGGTCCAGCGTTCGACCAGCAGGCACGGGGAATGGCGCGGAATGGCGAGATGGGCGCTGACTTCTGCACTGGCGCCGATGGCGCTGATCCGGTGGCGGGCCTGGGTCCAGGGCACGGACTGGATCAGCCAGGTGCTGGGGGAAAGTGCGGTGAAATCCGCATCCTCCGCTTCGGGCACACTCGCCAGGCTGATCAGCCGGTCTTCGAAAGCAAAGGGGCCGTCCTGGCCCTGATGGATGCCGGTGACGTGACGTAGCTTGGTGCCGCTGGCAAAATTCCCGTTGGCCCCGTCATCAAGGCGAAGTTCACTGGTGAGCAGGTCAAAGCGGTAGGATCCGGTCCGCTCGGCGATAGCTTTGCCGATGTCGGGAATGTCGAGCACGGCCGAATGTACATGCGGATAGGCCACAAAAGTGCCTGCCTTGCGCCGCCGCTCGATCAGTCCCGCCCGGACTAGCGCGGTCAGCGCTGAACCAACCGTGGCCCGGGCGCAGCCATATTGGACCACCAGTTCGTGTTCGAATGGGATCCGGTGGCCCGGCGGCCATTCGCCTGAGGCGATCCGCGCTTCAATCTCGGACCGGATCCGATCCGCGATTTTCATGCCGCCATGATCCGGTCCACCACTTTGAGATAGCGGGCAGTCACGGCTTGGCTATCCTTGTGCTGGCCGCCCGCCACCACCTGTTGGCCGCGCTTCCAGACGGTATCGATGCAGCCGCTCCGTGCTGCGAAAATCCAGCTGTCGAGCAGGGCATCGCCCTTGCGGCCATGGAGCCCAGGATGGGCGGGGTTGAGCGTCACAAAGTCTGCCGGATGGCCCACGGCCAACCCCGGGTCCACGCCCATGGCCTGTGCACCGCCCACCAAAGCTTCGCCAAACAGCCGCCGCGCCACTGAAGGATGCGCAGCGCTGGCCAGCACATTGCGGGCCTGATGCTTCAGTCGCTGACTGTATTCCAACCCTCGCAATTCCTGCGCAGGGTCGATCAGAATGTTCGAATCGGTGCCGGTGCCGATCCGTCCGCCCGCCTCAAGAAAGCGCAGTGCCGGGAAAGTCCCGTCACCCAGGTTGGCTTCGGTCATCGGACACAGCCCAGCGACCGCGCCGCTGGCAGCTAGCGCATCGGTCTCTGCCGCGTTCAGATGGGTCGCATGGATCAGGCACCAGCGTTGATCCAATCCGGCATTTTCAAGCAGCCATTCGACCGGACGCTTGCCGGAGAATGTCAGACTGTCCTGAACTTCCTTTTGTTGTTCGGCGGCGTGGATGTGGATCGGACCTGCGGGGTGCAACGCGGTCAATTCCGCCAGTTCTTCAGGCGTGACAGCGCGCAGACTATGCGGGGCGATGCCAAGCTGATCGCCTGGTGACAGCAGCGGCCGGCACGCTTCAAGCAAGCGCGCGAAACTGTCCAGATTGTGGATGAAGCGGCGCTGGCCATGGTTCGGAGCCTGTCCGCCAAAATTGCTGTGGGCATAGAACACCGGCAGCAAGGTCAGCCCGATCCCGGTCGCACAGGCGGCAGCGGCAATCCGCGCCGCCATTTCGGCGGGGTTGGCGTAGCCCCGTCCGTTGGTATCGTTATGGAGATAGTGAAATTCGCCGACGTGGGTGTAGCCGGTTTCCAGCATCTCGGCGTAGGCCATGGTGGCGATCGCTTCCATATCGTCCGGGGTCAGCCGGTCAAGGAACCTGTACATAACCTCGCGCCAGCTCCAGAAGTTATCGTCGCTGGCGTCGCTCGCGCCATAGCCGCGGTGTTCGGCAAGGCCGGCCATCCCTCGCTGAAAAGCGTGGCTGTGGACATTGGCGAGGCCGGGCAGAGTGATCTGATGTG
>VFKS01000288.1 GCA_009885425.1 Novosphingobium sp. | reverse complement strand
GCGGCAATCGCCATCGCGCGGGCGACCGGGTTGGGATCGACATAAGTCGCAAAGCCCAGCTCTTTCGCCTCGGCGCCTGAAAACTCGCGGTTGGTATAGGTTAGCTCGCGCAGCACATCATCGCGGACCAGACCCTTCCACAGGGCATAGCCGCCCATGTCGGGGACCAGTCCCCATTTCAGCTCCATCACCGCCATCCGCGCAGTCGGGTCGATCACCCGGATATCGGCCCCGCTGGCAATCTGCAGGCCGCCGCCAAAACAGACGCCGTGGACCGCAGCGATCACCGGCACCGGCAACTTGCGCCAGAGCATTGCGACCTGCTGGGGCATATTGGCATTGCCGTGGGTTCGGTCGGTTAGCGGGGTGCGGTCATGCCGGTTGGTGTTGGCCATGCTGGTCAGATCAAGTCCGGCGCAAAAGCTGCGCCCTTCGCCCGCCAGCACCACGGCGCGCAGGCCCTTCAGATCATGCAGCACCCGGCCCGCGTCGATTAATGCAGCGAACATGTCTGGATCGAGCGCGTTCATCTTGTCGGCCCGGATCAGCCGGACCTGGGCAACCCCATCAACATCCAAGGTGATGCTGACCCGGTCTGCCGGGCTTACTTCAAGCGACATCGCCAACTCTCCCTGCGTCTAATGTGCGATCAGGCCGGCTTCCTCGCCCAAACGCAAGGGATGGTCCAGCACCAATTCGCGGGTCTGCAGCATGAACGGGCGCGATTGTGGCAGCAGGCAATAGCCGCCATCGGGCAATGTCTCGATCACGCCATCGATCCCGGCCAGCCGCAGCTTGGCCCGCAAGCGGCTGATATGGACCGCCAGACTGTTGGTCTCCGGCCGGAAGGCCAGCCGCCAGACGTCGCTCAGTAGTTCGCGCGCGGACACCGCTTCGCCCGGCGTATCGGCCAGTCGCCACAGCAGGGCGAATTCACGCGGATGCAACCCCAGCGCGCGTCCGGCCACAAACCCTTCGCGCGAAAGCAGATCAATCTGTAGCGCGCCGTGATAGCGATAGCGCGGCAAGGACTGGGCGAAATGGGTCAGCCGGATCACCCGGTATTCGAGTTCTTCGAGCGAAGCCCCGAAATCGAGTGCATCGCCAAACCCCAGCCGCAACATCCGCGCGCGTTCCCCTGTATCGGAAACTTCCAGCATCATCATCCACTTGCGTTCGGTGGCAGTCGCGCCGGCCATCTTCAGCCATTGGCCCAGCGGCAGCTCCTTGGGCCGTCCGAGCAGGGCATATGCCTTTTCACTGGACGAAGCACGGTGCTCCTCCAGCAAGTGCCAGCCTAACCGGCGCAAGTCATAGGCGGCGGGAACTGGGCCCGCCGAAAACCAGCGAAACTGCCGCAACTCGCCCTCTCAAAGGCTTTCCCACTCTTACAGTGGAGCAATCCACAGTGTCGGAAATGTGCAGGCTTGGAAAGTCTTTAGGGCAGTGCAGCTGTTGGCAAATCGGCCTAAGCTGCGGTGGTATTCACCCCCATCGAGGCGAGGTAGCGCCGGACGTTGCGCGCGGCTTGACGCAGACGTTGCTCATTTTCGACCATCGCGATCCGAACGTAGCCTTCGCCTTCTTCGCCGTAACCAACCCCGGGCGCCACCGCGACTTCGGCGTGGGTCAGCAATTGCTTGGAGAATTCCAGACTGCCCATCTCTTTGAGCGCGGGTGGCAATGGTGCCCAGGCGAACATCGAGGCCTTGGGGCTGGGAATTTCCCACCCGGCCCGGCCAAAACTTTCGACCAGCACATCGCGGCGTTTTTGATAAAGCACCCGGTTGGCTTCGACGATATCCTGCGGGCCATTGAGCGCGGCACAGGCGGCGGCCTGAATCGGAGTAAAGGCGCCATAGTCGAGATAGCTTTTGACCCGTTTGAGCGCCGCGATCAGCCGCGGATTGCCAACCGCAAAGCCGACCCGCCAGCCAGCCATGCTGTAGGTCTTGGACATTGAAGTGAATTCCACCGCGACATCCTTGGCGCCGGGCACCTGCAGGATCGAAGGGGTGGGATTTCCGTCAAAATAGAGCTCGGAATAAGCCAGATCCGATAGGACCCAGACCTTGTTCTCCTTGGCCCAGGCCACCACCCGCTCGTAGAACGCCAGATCGACCGTTTCGGCCGTCGGGTTCGACGGATAGTTGACGATCAGGATCGAAGGGCGCGGCACGGTAAAGGCCATTGCCCGGTCGAGTGCGGCGAAATAGGCATCATCCGGCGTGGTCGGAACCGAGCGGATTGTGGCGCCCGCGATGATGAACCCAAAGGTGTGGATCGGGTAACTGGGGTTGGGTGCCAGCACGACATCGCCCGGCGCGGTGATCGCGGTGGCGAGGCTGGCGAGCCCTTCCTTGCTACCCATGGTCATCACCACTTCGGTTTCAGGATCGACCTCGACCCCGAACCGGCGGCCATAATAATTGGCCTGCGCCTTGCGGATACCCGGAATGCCCGAGGAGGCGGAATAGCCGTGGGCATCGGGCTTCATCGCCACTTCGCACAGCTTTTCGATCACGTGGGCCGGCGGCGGCAGATCGGGATTGCCCATGCCGAGGTCGATAATGTCCCTACCGGCGGCGCGCGCCGCTGCCCGCATGCCGTTGACTTCGGCGATGACATAGGGCGGCAGTCGCTTGATGCGGTAGAATTCTTCGGACATTGGACCTTTCCAGATTGGTTCGCGCCGGAATGCAGCGCGCGGCTGCCTTATTGAGGATCAGGCCGCTTTGCGCCAGTCCGTTTGAGAAAAATCGCCATGGCGATCAGCGGCAGGCCCCAGGCGGCCCAGGCATTGGCTGCATAGAATGCCTGATAGTGGCGCGGATCGCCGTGAAGCGCGAACAGCGCGAGGAAGATCCGAAAGAACACCGCGCCGCTGGTGACCGCAGCCAGCAGCAGCATCGCGGCGCGGTGCGGGGCCAGCCGATTACCCCGAACATGCCATATTCCCGCGGCCAGCAGCGCCAACCAGACCCCGCCCTGCGCGGCAAAGCCCCAGGCCGAAACAGCCGTAACCGGGGCGACCAGCGCCACCGGAAATGCGGTAATCCCGGCCACCGCAACCACCGGCACCGTGATCCAAGCCAGCCGCCGATGCCAGCGGCGCTCGCGACTGAGCAGGATCATCGCCGGGACCAGAACCAGCGCCAAGCCACCTGCGATCATGTGCGCCGGAAATGTCCAAGGCAGCAGCTCCGCCTTGATGTAAAGCGCTTCGGGAAAATCATCGATCTGCCACGGCGCGCGCAGGGCTTTCCATGCGGTTTGGATTACAAACAGTCCGATTGCTGATAGAAGCACCAGCAAAGCGGCCCGGCGCGCCACGCCGACTGTCCCGTTCCTAACCTTGGAGGAGCCTGCCATGACCGCCTTATTCCACCGCCTTGCCACAATGTCGATTGGCCTCGCCGCCTTGAACCTGGCCGTTCCCGCGATCGCGGCCGCGCCGGGCAGCCCATTCTGGGGCCGCTGGAAAGCGGCGCGCAATGACAATTCTCCCGTATTCTCCAGCCGCGGGCGCGACTACAAAACGATCGATATCGCCCCCTGCGGCAAGGACTTCTGCGGGGTCAGCGTCAAAGACAACGGCCAGTGCGGCCCTGTGTTGTTCCGCTTTCTGATGAAGCGCGCCAATGGGGGAAACGAACTGCGCGGCCACGGCAAATGGGGCAGCGGGCGCAAGAACGTGATGATCTGGCTGTTCGACGGCGAGAATGACAGCGGCCACAAGGGGATGCAATTATACCTCGGCGAAGGCTATGATTTCGGCGAGCGGTCTGCGAATATGCCCAAGTTCGATGCCTCCTATCGCCATTCCGGCGCGGCCAAGTGCAAGGCCCGCTAAGCCCAGAGAGACCATGACCCAGCCCAAGGACCCCGCTGAGCTGCTCGAAGCGCTGTTCTCGGCGCCGCAGCAATTGTTCGCACAGTTCGTGCCCAACGCAGCCGCGGTGCCGACCGGCGATCTGGAGCAATGGAGCAAGGTCGCCCAGCGACTGCAAACGATGTGGCTGGCCTTTCAAGCTGAGCAGATCGAACGGGCTTCGGCCAAATTGCCTGGCACGTGGGCCGATCCGGGCCAATTTGGCGCAATCATGCAGGGCTGGCTGAAGGCCTTGCCGCTGGCCAACCCGGATACCCAGAAGCGGCTATGGGATGAAAGTGTCACGCTGTGGGAAGGGGTGCTCGGCCAATACGGGATAGGTCCCAAGGCCAATAAAGCGGGTGAGGAGGGCGCAGCTCTTCCACGCAAGGACCGCCGCTTTGCTGACCCCAAATGGCGCGAACAGCCGTTCTATGCGTTGATCCACCAGACCTACCTGATGCTGGCCGAGCAGGTGCTGGCAATGGCCGATGCGGCCCCGACCGGCGATCCGGCCAAGCACGAGCAGCTCAAGTTCGCCGCGCGGACGCTGGTCGAAGCGCTGAGCCCGGCCAACTTTCCGATGCTCAACCCGCTGGTGATGGAAAAGGCGGCCGAGACCAATGGGGAGAGCCTGGTCAAAGGCTTTGAACACCTGCTGGGCGATCTCAAGCGCGGCCAGCTGACCCATGTCGATCCGCAAGCGTTCAAGCTGGGTGAAAATATCGCCGCCACGCCGGGCAAAGTGGTGCACGAAACCCCGCTCTATCAGCTGCTGCAATACAGCCCGACGACCGAGGCGCTACTGGAAGTGCCGCTGGTGATTTTCCCGCCGTGGATCAACCGGTTCTACATCCTCGACCTGTCCCCGCAGAAAAGCTTCATCCGCTGGGCGGTGGAACAGGGCGTGACGGTGTTCGTGGTTTCGTGGAAATCGGCCGACGAAAGCATGAAGGATCTGGTCTGGGACGATTACATCGCAGCCCAGATCGAGGCGATCGATACGGTGCGCGCCCGGCTCGCAGTGAAATCCGTTCACACCATCGGTTATTGCGTGGCCGGAACCACGCTGGCGGCAACGCTGGCGCTGCTGGCCCGGCGCGGACAGGCGGACAAGGTCAAAAGCGCGACCTTCTTTACCGCGCAGGTCGATTTCAGCCAACCCGGCGAACTGAAAGTGTTCATCGACGATCAGCAGTTGGCCGCGCTGGAAAAAATCTCGGCCGAAACCGGCTACCTCGATGGGCGTTATATGTCCGCCGCCTTCAACCTGCTGCGCGGCAACGATCTGGTCTGGAACTATGTCGTCAACAACTACCTGCTGGGCGGTGACTATCCGGCGTTCGACCTGCTTCACTGGAACGGCGATGTCACCAATCTGCCGGCCAAATGGCACATGAGCTATCTGAAAGACCTCTACCGCGACAACCGGCTGGTGGTGCCCGACAGCCTTAGCGCAGGTGGCACCCCGATTGACCTGACCCGGATCGAAACCCCGGCCTATATCCAGGCCGGCCGCGAAGATCACATCGCCCCCGCAGCCAGCGTCTGGCATCTGATGCACCACTTGCGCGGGCCCAGGCAGTTCGTGCTGGCGGGGTCAGGCCACATCGCCGGGGTGGTCAATCCCCCCTCGGCCAAGAAATACCAGTACTGGACCAATGCCGAGCAGGTCGACAGTTTCGCCGATTTCGTCGCCGGAGCGAGCGAAACCCCCGGCAGCTGGTGGCCGCACTGGATCGAGTGGCTGCGCACCCAAAATAGCGCCGAAACGCCCGCAAAGGGCAAACGCGTGCCCGGCGGCAAGGGTGATTCGGTGCTGGAGGATGCCCCCGGCAGCTATGTGAAATCTCGTTAAGTCACTGTTTAATGGTGGATAACACGATTTATGCTGCACTGCAACAAAACCCCTTGACTTCGCAAGCGCAATATCTATTTTGTGCAGTGCAACATGAACCGCGCCGGAGAGCCGCTGCGGATGTTCTGCAAAAGGAATTGTTACGATGGCCGAAGCCACCGAAGCCAAGATCGACACCGCCAAGGCTGAAGTTGCCGCTGAAAAGGCTTATGCCGCAGCAGCTGCCGCCGTTGAAGTGAAGGCTGCGCCTGCCGCAACGCCTGCCCCGATTGCCCCGATTGCCCCGATTGCCGAAAGCGTCGCCAAGACGGTTGCCGCTCCCAAGGCCGTTGCCGCCAAGCCGGTCGCCGCCAAGAAAACCGTTGCTGCCAAAAAGGCCGCTGCCCCCAAGAAGCCTGTCGCCAAGAAGGTCGTCAAGGCTGCCCCCTCGTTCAAGGACACCATCATGACCAAGACCAAAACCGCTGCTACCGATTTCACCGCCAAGGTTCAGGAAACCGTTACCGAAGCGCAGGACCGCGCCAAGGTGATGTTTGAAAAGAGCCAGGCCATGTTCGGCGAAGCCGGCGAATTCACCAAGGGCAACGTCGAAGCTCTGGTCGAATCGGGCAAGATCATCGCCACCGGCCTGCAGGACCTGGGCAAGGACTACGTTGCTGAAGGCAAGACCGCGCTCGAAACCGTTCAGGCTGACTTCAAGGAACTGACCTCGGTCAAGACCCCGGCTGACTTCTTCAAGCTGCAGGGCGAAATGCTGCGCCGCAACTTTGACGCTGCCGTTGCTTCGGGTTCGAAGTATTCGGAAAAGACCGTCAAGCTGGCCGGCGAAGCTTTCGCTCCGATCCAGAACCGCGTCAGCCTGGCTGTCGAAAAGGTCAAGCAGGCCGCCTAACAGCAGCCGCTTCTCGCGCGGGCCGGCACCCCCCTCTCCGCTGGCCCCGCGAGCTTTTTGCCAAGGGCCGGACAGCGTTAAAACGCTGTCCGGCCCTTTTGCATTGCGTGCCCACTTGTCCTTAACCCCCAGAATGCGATATTTCGGTATGATGCACACTCCGCCAGCCTTGAACTCGATCTCCCCGCACGCCTCTGATGATGAGAGCGAAGGCGGCACCGGCGGCGGCCAGGACCAATTGGGGGTCGCCACCAAAACCCGGACAAAGCCGAAAAAACCGAGCCAGTTCAAAGTGCTGCTGCTCAACGATGACTACACCCCGATGGAATTCGTAGTGATGGTGCTCAAACGCTTTTTCAGCATGGATCTGGATCAGGCCACCCGGGTGATGCTCCACGTCCACCAGCGCGGCGTCGGGGTTTGCGGGGTTTTCACTTACGAAGTGGCCGAAACCAAGGTCAACCAGGTGATGGACTTCGCCAAGCAGAACCAGCACCCGCTGCAATGCACGCTGGAGAAGGCTTAGTTTGACTGGCTTAGCCAGGCTCTCGATCCTGTCCTGCGATGCCTCGCGGCAAGATTTGGCAATTGCGCTTTGCCCTTAGCCCGCTTGGCGGTTATGCAACCTGACATTCCGCAGCTCCGGACCAATAACGCTTCGTGAAATCAATTCCCGCCATTGACCGCTATATTTTTCGGCTGGTGCTGATGCCGATGCTGGCGGTCTTTATGATTGCCGCGTCGCTGCTGATTCTCGACAAGATGCTCAAGCTGTTCGAATTCGTCGGGAATGAGGGCGGGCCGATTTCGGTGGTGTTCCGAATGCTGGCCAATCTGCTGCCCGAATATGCCAGTCTGGCGATCCCGCTGGGGCTGTTGCTGGGGATCCTGTTCGCCTTCCGCAAGCTGGCCACCACCAGCGAACTGGACGTGATGCGCGGGGTTGGGCTGTCCTATACCCGGCTGCTGCGGGTGCCTTATGCGATTACGCTGGTGCTGGCCGGGGTCAATCTGCTGATCGTCGGCTATCTTCAGCCGCAGGCCCGCTATTGGTACGAGCAGATGGATTTTGAGCTGCGCTCTGGCGCGCTGGGTGCCTCGATCAAGGTCGGCGAATTCACCACCTTGCAGGACAAGATGGCGCTTCGGATCGAGCAGAGCGAGGACAATGGCCGCCAGCTCAGTGGGATCTTCGCACGGTTTGCCTCGCCCAAGGGCCAAGTGCTGACCATTTCGGCACGCGAAGGCCGGTTTCTGTCACTACGGGGCAGCCCGAACACGATCATTCTGCGGCTGACCGACGGCCAGATCATTCAGGACGAACCCGGCGCCAGCCCCCGGGTGCTGAGTTTTTCGCGCCACGATATGCCAATCGACCTGCCCGCGATCGAGAAATTCCGCGAGCGCGGCGGCAAAGAACGCGAATATATCCTGCCCGAACTGATGCGGATCGGGTGGAGCGATCAGGTGACCGAAAAGATCCGCAACCAGACCCGGGCCAGCCTGAATTTCCGGTTGGTCGAAGTGGTGATGATGTTGCTGCTGCCGCTGATGGCGGTCGCGTTGGCGGTCCCGCCAAAGCGCTCAACCTCGCCGCTCGGCGTGTTCATCTCGATCATCATGGTGGTCTCGTACCACAAGATCAACGAATACGGCCAAGCCGCCGCCGCGCAGGGCCGGTTCCCGCCCGAGGTGATCCTATGGGGGCCGTTCGCGCTGTTTTCGGCGTTGATCTTGTGGATGTACTGGCGGGTCGCCTATGTCCCCGGCGGCCAGCCCATCGGCGCGCTGGAGAAATTCTTTGCCGTGCTCGGCAAGCGGATCACCACGCTGCTCAAGCGACGTTCGCGCACGGCAGGGATTACCTGATGCTCAGCGAAATCTTCCCATCGCGGACCTTGACGCTCTACCTGATCAAGCTGTTTGTCGGGCGAATTCTGGGCGTACTGGTGCTATTGGTGCTGGTGCTGCAGATGATGCAGCTGCTGTCTGAAAGCGGCGACATTCTGGCAGTGCCGGGCAATGGCGAGGCCGAGCTGTGGTACTATATGTCACTCAACGTGCCGCAACTGATCGCGCGGTTTCTGCCTTATTCGGTTCTGCTGGCGACACTGTTCACCTTCTGGCCGCTCAACCAGAACAGCGAAGTGATCGCAATGCGCGCCGCCGGGCTGTCTGCGCACCAGATCCTGGCACCGCTGCTGCTGGCTTCGGCCGGGGTCTCGCTGGTCAGCTTTGTCTTCAACGAAACGGTGGTGACCAATGCGACCGGAACGCTCAAAACCTGGAGCAAGCTGCGCTATCAGCCGATCCCCAAGGACACCGGGGTGCGCGCCAACGTGTATCTGAAGGACGGCCCGCATATCCTGACCGCCAGCAAAATCACTGGCGAAGGTGAGGCGATCGTGATGAACGGCGTCACCTGGTACCGCCGCGATCTGGGCGGGATGGTCGTGGAGCAGGTCCGCGCCGACCGCGCCAGCTATGCCGGTCCCGGCTGGCGGCTTGAGAACCCGCGGCAATTCGATGTGAAAACCACCATGCAGGCACCGCTGACCAGCCGGGTGGTGGCGCAAGGGGTTTCGCCCGGACAGGTCATGCTGGCCAAGATTGATCCCGATGGCGAAAACATCTTTGAACTGAGCCGCTCGATCGCAGCGCTGAAAGAGGCTGGACGGCGAACCGCCGAACTCGAAGGGAAATGGTGGCATAAGATTTCGGGGCCGCTATCCGCCATGCTGATGCCGCTGCTGGGCTCTATCGCCGCCTTTGGCCTTGCCCGATCAGGCCAGCTGCTGATCCGCGCGATTGCCGGAATGGCCTTGGGCTTTGCCTATTTCGTGGTCGACAATGCCGCCCTCGCGATGGGCAATTTCGGCGGCTACCCCGCGCTGATTGCGGCCTGGGCGCCGTTCATGCTGTTCTTTCTGCTCGGCGAAACGGTGCTGGTGCGGACTGAGGAATGACGGGATACTCGCAGCACGGCGAGTTTTCGGTGCGCAGGACGCAATTGTCTGACTGCCGGCTGCTCCCCGCGATTGAACGCTCCGCTTCTTGCGTATTTGCGTCGGATCCGACCTTGGCTTGGCTGACTGAACAAGAGCCGATCAACCTCGAAAAGCATGCAGCGTTGATCGGCCAGGGGCTATGCTTTGTTGCTGCCTACGATGATGATCGACCGTGCGGTTTTATCGCCACCGAAGTGCTCGGACTAGACTTGCACATCTGGGAGCTTTCGGTCGAATTGAGCCACCAGAAACGCGGGATCGGTCGCCAGCTAATTGCCGCACTGGCTCATGCTGCAGCCAATCTGCGCTTGCGACAATTGACGCTGACTACCTTTCGAGACCTGGTTTGGAACGGCCCGTTTTATCAGAGTTGCGGGTTCGCCGAATTGCTCGACCTCACCTTTTATCCAAGGCTTGCTGCACTGCTCGAATCAGAAGCGCAGAGCGGACTGCCAATTGAGCGACGCTGCGCAATGGTCAAATCGCTCTAGCGCCGGACCATCGTTGAACGCGCGATCTTGCCAAGCAGCGGCATGAAGCCCGTGTAGCTCGATTTCTCGTAGGTCGAACCGACCCCCAGATGCGCGGTGATCCGGCGGTGGGCTTCGCCCAGCGAGTGATAGGGCACCGAAGGCAGCAGGTGATGGGTGGCGTGATAGCGCAGACCGACCGGGGCCCACAGCTCGGCAAAGAACCCCGGCGGCGGGACATTGACCGAATCAAGGTATTGCCCGGTCACCGTCATCGCCGCGCCATCGTTCTCCCACAAATGCGCCACCAGCGTGCGGATCTGATTGAACACCGCGGTGGCTGAAACCACCGCCAGTGCGATCAGCAGCGGACGCCAGCCGAATGCCTGCGTGCTAGCCAGCAGCACCCAGGACCAGACCATCACGCCCAGTTCCTGCCAGCGGACCATTTTCGCAAAGGCGCCTTCGGGCGGGCGGCGGCGAAAATCGGGATTGATCGAGAGCGACGAGGCGCGTTCCCACACCAATTTACGCAGCGGCGGAATGATAGCGCCCAGCGGGACCAACACAGCCGAGCGCAGCAGCAAGCCGATCGGCAGCAGCGCCGCGATCACGATAAAAGCCGGCAGCCGCCAAGGCTCCATCAGTGCCAGCGGCATATATTCGGGATCCTCCGCCGTGCCATAGCGGGTCCGGGCGTGGTGCAGCGTGTGGACCCCTTCGTACATGTACGATGGAGTCAGCATCGGTATGCCGACAGCCACATTCCAGACCAGCCGGAACCCCGGCAGTGCGGTTTTGTGGATATGAGTCAGTTCGTGGATGAACAGCAGCGCGCGATAGAGCGTGAATACCGCCAGAAGACCGCTGGCCCAGGCCGCCCATCCGCTCAGCAGGATGGCCCCGGCAATGCCGGCATAGCCGACTGCCGCCGAAATCAGCATGTCGGGCCAATAGATCTCCGGACGTGCGGCAGAAATATCGCGCGTCAGCTCAACCGCTGCGCGCAGCATCGCCATGTCATCCGGAGTCGCAGACTTAGGCTGGCTCATCTCGATCGGGTTCTGGGCGTTCATCAAAATATTCCATTGAGGCCCGGCTTGGCGTAGTGCCGGGAGCGATCGCGGGTCGCATTGACCTGAAACAAAGGCAGCATCGTGGCGCAATTCGTAAATAGTGCGGCAAAGATAACTATCACTCCCGTTCGCAACAAGGCCGAGTTGAAGGCTTTTGTCGATCTGGCTTATCGGCTTAACCGATCAGATCCCAACTGGGTGCCGCCATTGCGCGGAGAGGCGATGGAGCTAGTCACCGCGAGCAAGAACCCGTTTTTCGATCATGCCACAGTTCAGTTCTTCCTCGCCAACCGGGGCGACAGCGTTGTCGGGCGGATTTCGGCGCATATCGACCATCTGGCGATCGCGATGGACCCGGCGCAAGGGATGGGTCCCGGTACCGGCAACTGGGGCCTGCTTGAGGCCGAAGATGAAGGCGTAGCCGCAGCGCTGATTGGACGGGCCGAACAATGGCTGCGCGAACAGGGCATGACCCGCGTGCTCGCACCTATCTCGTTGTCGGTGTGGGAAGAGCCGGGCCAGCTGACCAAGGGTTTCGACCATCCACCAACGGTGATGATGGGTCACCAGCCGCAACGCTATCAGCACTACATTGAGGCCTTGGGCTATAACCCGGCCAAGTTGCTGCGGACCTATGAGCTCGACATCGTCGCTGATTTTCCTCCACTGATCGCCCGCATCGTCCAATCGGGCGAGCGCAATGCCAAGATCAAGGTGCGCAAGGTCAACAGACGCAATTTCGATGCCGAAGCGGCGATTATCCTGTCGATCCTCAACGATGCCTGGTCTGACAACTGGGGTTTCGTCCCCTTTACCAATCGCGAGATTGCCTATGCCGGCAAGAAGTTCAAACCGATCGTCCGCGAAGACCTGATCATGATCGCCGAATATGAGGGCGAGCCGGTGGCCTTCATGATGACCCTGCCCGATCTGAACGAAGTGTTGCACCCGATGGAGGGCAAGCTGTTTCCGTTCAACTGGGCCAAGTTGCTGTGGTGGCTGCGCAAACCGAAGGCGCGGACCATGCGAGTACCCTTGATGGGCGTGCTCAAGAAGCACCAGTCGAGCCGGCTCGCCAGCCAGTTGGTCGTCATGATGATCGATAAGATCCGCCATGCCGCAACCAGCCAATATGGCTCAACCCGCGGCGAAATCGGCTGGGTGCTCGACGACAACCAGGGCATGAACGCAATTGCCGAGGCAATCGGCGGCACGATCAACAAGGAATACACGGTCTACGAGAAGGCGCTTTGAGGGAGAAATCGTATGGCAAAGGTGCTTGGGCTAGGCGGACTGTTCTTCAAATCGGCAGACCCTGAGGCAACCCGCAGCTGGTATGCCCGCGTGCTGGGAATCTCCTTCGAAAGCTGGGGCGGCACTGTGTTCGATCCGGCAGACGCCGCCGCCCACCCCGGCGCGGGCACGGTGTTTTGCCCATTTGACGCCGATACCGGCTACTTTGCGCCGTCACAGTCCGACATGATGTTTAACCTGATGGTGGATGATCTGGCTGCCATGCTTGAGCTCTGCGCCGATGAAGGCGTCGAGCCCTATGGCCCGGTGCTGGATGAGGCCAACGGGCGGTTCGCGCACATCATCGATCCCGACGGCCGCAAGGTAGAGCTGTGGCAGCCGGCGCCGATGGCCTAATCGCCGTCCCTGTCGACCGCAGCCGTCACCGCCACGTCCAGCGTCACATTGCCCAATGTGCGCATGATATCGGGTAGCATTTCCACCGCCACCAGCAGCGCCAGCGGTGCGATCGGCACCCCCATCGCCATGGCAATCGGGCCGACCGAGATCACGAAGCTGATCGTGCCGGGCAAGGACACTGAGCTGAGCGAGACCAGAAAGGCCACGAATACCCCGGCCATCAGCGCAGCCGCGGTCAGCGGGGTTCCGGTCAGGTACGCGGCATAGATCGCCACGGCCATGTTCATCGCAGGGCTGGTCGCGCGGAAGATCGCCACCGCCATTGGCAGCACGAAATCGGCGGTTGCCTCGCGCACGCCCAGCCGCCGGGTTGCGGCCAGCATCGCAGGCAAGCTGGCGAGCGAGCTTTGAGTTGAGATTGCGACGGCATTGACCGGCACCATCGCCCGGGCAAATTCGCCCAGGCCGCGCCGGGCCACCGTTACCGCCAGCACATAGCCGCCCAGCAGCACTACAAACCCGGCGGCGCTGACCACCACGATGTAATGCGCCAGCGCGCCGATCGCGTCGGCCCCGGTCTTGGCCCCCAGCGCCACTGCCAGGCCGAACACGCCCAGCGGCGCGAGCATCAGCACCCAGCCAACGATCACCATCATCGCCCCGGCCAATCCTTCGAAGAACTGCATCACCGCACGGCGCGGACCTTCGCCAACCCGGGTCAGCGCCAGCGCAAACAGCGAAGCGAACAGCACCACCGGCAGCATCTTGCCTTCGGCGGCGGCGGCAAAGATGTTTTCGGGCATCATCGCGTTGAGGATATCGGATACCCCCGGTACCTTGCCTGGATCTGCCAACCCGCCACTGAGCGCGGCAACCGCCTTTTCCGGCACCGGAAACAGCGTCAGCAATCCGGGAACCAGCAGCGCCGACATCGTTCCCGCCGCCAGCAGCACCATCATGAACATGCCGACAGCACGCCGCGCGAGTTGCCCACCGTTGGCCGCCGCCAGCGTCTGCGAAATCCCGGTCACCACCAGTCCGATCACCAGCGGCAGGATCGTCAGTTGCAGCGCGCGCAGCCACAGGTTGCCCATCGGTTCGGCCACCGCCAGAATCGGACCCAGCGTTGCACCGCCCTTCAGCGCAATCCCCACCGCAAAGCCGAGCGCCAAACCAGCAAAAGTCAGCGCCGCCGGAACACGGATTTCCGGAAAGCCGCTTGCGGCCTGTTGGTCTGTCATGGATTGTCCCTACCTGCGTTTGATTACGTGACTTTAGCGTGCCAAACCGACATAGCAATTTTTCAAGATACCTCCCGCTATGGGGCAGACATGGGACGACAATTTTTTGGCACCGACGGGATTCGCGGGCTCACCAATTCGGGCGTAATGACCGCTGCCACCGCGATGAAAGTCGGGCAGGCGGCCGGAACCCGGTTTCTGCGCGGGGCGCACCGCCACCGGGTGGTGATCGGCAAGGATACCCGGCTGTCGGGCTACATGCTGGAAAATGCGCTGGTTGCGGGCTTCACCAGCGTCGGGATGGACGTGGTCTTGACCGGGCCGCTGCCGACCCCGGCGATTGCACTGCTGACCCGCGAGCTGCGCGCCGATGTCGGCGTGATGATCTCGGCCAGCCACAACCCTTACCAGGATAACGGGATCAAGCTGTTCGGGCCCGATGGTTTCAAACTGTCAGACGAAGACGAGCTGGCGATCGAGGCGATGCTGGCTCAGGACCTCACACTCGCTCCGGCGGCAGAGATCGGCCGGGCCCGCCGGATCGAAGACGCGAGCGGGCGCTATATCCACGCGGTCAAGGCCTCGCTGCCCGACGATGTCCGGCTCGACGGCCTCAAGATCGCGGTCGATTGCGCCAACGGCGCAGCCTATCAGGTCGCTCCATCGGCGATCTGGGAACTGGGCGCCGAAGTGGTTGCGGTGGGCGTTTCGCCCAATGGGATCAACATCAACGACAAGTGCGGATCGACGCACCTCGCGCTGCTTAAGGAAACGGTCGTGGCCAGCGGCGCCGATATCGGGATCGCGCTCGATGGCGATGCCGACCGGCTGATCGTGGTCGATGAGAAGGGCCAGACAGTCGACGGCGATCAGATCATGGCACTGATCGGCACCGAACTCGCGCGGCGCGGCCAACTGACAGGCGGCGGGATTGTCGCCACAGTGATGTCAAATCTGGGGCTAGAACGCTATCTGGCGGGCCAGAGGCTGAGCCTTGAGCGGACCAAGGTGGGTGACCGCCATGTCCTCGAAAAGATGAAAGCCGATGGCTTTAACGTCGGCGGCGAGCAGAGCGGACATATGATCCTGCTCGATCACGGCACCACCGGCGATGGCACTGCGGCAGCGCTGCAAGTGCTCGCCGCGCTGGTCAAATCGGGAAAACGGGCGAGCGAAATGCTCCATCTGTTCGATCCGGTCCCCCAGCTGCTTAAGAATGTAAGGTTCGCGGGCGGTAAGCCGCTGGACGATGCCCGGGTCAAGGCGGTGATCGCCGAGGCAGAAGCGGCGCTCGTCGGCAAAGGCCGGCTGGTGATCCGCCCATCGGGTACCGAACCGGTGATCCGGGTGATGGCTGAAGGCGACGATGCGGCGCAGGTCGAACAGGTGGTGGACGCGATCTGCGATGCGGTAAAGGAAGCTGCCAGTGCTTGAAATGCGCCCCGATTGCGAAAAGTGTGGCAGCGATCTGCCGGCCGAAGCGCCCGGCGCGTTCATTTGCTCGTTCGAATGCACCTTTTGCAGCGAATGCGCTGACAAGCTGGACGAACGCTGCCCCAATTGCGGCGGCGAACTGATGGACCGGCCCAGCCGGGCGGTGAAACACCACGCCAAACATCCGCCTTCGACGGTGCGGAAGTTTCCAGGGTAATGCGGTCGGTGGCCACGATGGGGCTTCGACGAGCTCAGCCTGAGCGGGGCTGGGGAGTAGTTCAAACCCTAACCCCGCTCAGGCTGAGCCTGTCGTCCCGAAGGGGAGCGAAGCTCAACCCCGCCCGCAACGTTCGCGGCACCGCCTGATGCCGCCGCCCCGCATCCTCTCGATTGCCGGATCAGACAGCTCTGGCGGCGCGGGCATTCAGGCTGACATCAAGACCATCACCATGCTGGGCGGCTATGCGATGACTGCAATCACCGCGATTACCGCGCAGAACACGCTGGGTGTCACCGCCGTCGAAGTGCTCTCGCCAGGGCTGATTGCGGCGCAGATCGATGCATGCATCTCGGATATCGGGGTCGATGCGGTGAAGATCGGGATGCTCGGCTCACCCGCGATCGCAGCAGTGGTGGCAGACCGG
>VFKS01000042.1 GCA_009885425.1 Novosphingobium sp. | reverse complement strand
GGTTCGCACCTTATATCCAAAAAGCAGGCGGCGATGCCGATCTGGAATTCGGGGTCGATGGCGGCGGTTTGCTGCTCACCCTTATCCTGTTCATCCTCGCCCGGGTGTTTCGCCGCGGCGCAGAAATGCGCGAAGAGCTGGAGGGGACCGTGTGATGCCGATTACCGTCAAACTTGACGACTTGCTCCACGCCCGGCGGATGACCCTGACCGAGCTGGCCGAGCGGGTCGATATCACCCTCGCCAATCTTTCCATCCTCAAAACCGGCAAGGCCAAGGCGATGCGCTTTTCAACGCTCGAGGCGATCTGCGAAGTGCTCGAATGCCAGCCGGGCGACCTGCTGGCCTATCAAGCCGACTGAAGCCTGACCCGACCGAAGGCGGCGCCTCCCACCAAAGGGGTGCCGCCTTTCCGCATTTTCAGAACAGGCCCGGCACCAGCCGCCATCGCACTCTCTCTGCGAAGGCCTGATAGTCTGGGTCTTCCAGCAGCAGCCGTTCCTCTGCCTGTAACCGATAGATTTGCGCCCACCAGGACAGCGTATAGATCGCCAGATTGAGCCACGAGGGGAGCAGTAGCAGGATCCCGATGTGGGCAAACAGATAGCCAGCATACATCGGGTGGCGGACGAACCGATAGGGACCGCCGATCTTGATCCCGCGATTGGCCGGAGCGATCCCGAAACTGCGCCGCAACGATAGTTTGGCCCAGAACTGAAACAGGTTTCCACCCAATACCAGCGCAACCCCTAGCAGAGCGAGCCCCGGCAGCGCGGAGGAATCGGGCGAGATCAGCATTGGCAGGCCGGTCGCGGTCGTGGCCAGAAACCAGTCCAGCGGCCGGATCGAGATGTCCTCAGTGGGCCGGCGCAGCAGCACAAAGACCATCACGGTGGTTTCTGAAATGAGCAACAGCGGGGCGAGCGGATTGTCCGAAAGCTCCACCCGGTATACCAGCCAACCCCACAGGATCAGAATCAGGACCTGTTCCAGCCGGTCGAGTTTTCCGCGGGTCAGCCAGCGTGGCTTTGCGGGTGGTGGGGCGGGCTCTATCATCGGCCGGTTATGCCGAACCGGCGTTCAAGGTCCAGCTTAACTTGACTCTTCCCCCCGCGCTGCTATTTGCCCGGCCCGACCGGTCGCTTGCGCCCGTGTCATCCGTCCGAGACAGTTGCTGAGGGTTTCCCTCTTAATTTGCAGCCTAGGCGGGGACAGAGAATTTCCGGCCTGCGCCATAGGTGCAGTGCCAATTGCGTTT
>VFKS01000383.1 GCA_009885425.1 Novosphingobium sp. | reverse complement strand
TGTACTGGTGCTCCATGTTGGTCACCGGAATGTCGATTCCGGCCATCTGGGCGACCTGGCGGGCGTAACAGCCCGCCGCATTGACAACGATTTCGGCGCGAACCACGCCCAACTCAGTCGCCACATCCCATTCGCCGGTGGGCAGCTGGGTCAGCCCGGTCACGCGGTTGCGGCGGACAATTGTCGCGCCCATCGCCTTGGCGCCGGCCGCCAGGGCATTGCAGATGCCGGATGGATCAGCGTGGCCGTCGCTGGTCGTGCGGGCCCCGGCGATCACGCCGTCGGTGGTCACAAACGGATTGATCCGCCGGATTTCGTCTGGCGGGATAATCTCCATGTCAAAACCGATGATCTTCGAAAAACCCTCGATATACTTGAACCAGTCGAGCTCGCGCTGATTGGTGGCAAAGCGGATTCCGCCCGATTTGTGCCAGCTGACGTATTGACCGGTCAGCTCTTCCAGCCGCGGGTAGAGATCATTGCTGTAGGCATGGATCTTGGCCAGATTGAAGCTGCCGGTAATGCTGGGGCACTGACCAGCCGCGTGCCAGGTCGATCCAGAGGTCAATTCGTCCTTTTCGATCAACATGCAATCTGTCCAGCCAAGCTCGGCCAGATGATAGAGCAAGCTGGCCCCCATAATCCCGCCGCCGATGATTACTACGCGTGCCTGTGTCAGCATGGAATTCCGTCTCACTTCCAGAGCATTCTCACGCAACATTAGGGCGCGAATGGCCAGCAGCACAAATGGGCAATTCAGTGCCATTGGTTCAAAAAATTTTCAGATTGTCGGCAACATGAAACCGCAGCCTGTGTTCAAAAAATTTTGCTGAAATGGCAAAATTTTCATTTGTGGCCGCTGCTTCCCATAGGTCTAACCGGCGCTGACACGGTGTTTTGGCCGCACGGAAAGCGCTTATGAGAATTGGTTTTATCGGTCTTGGCAATGTTGGCGGAAAGCTGGCCGGCAGCCTTATTCGCAACGGCCATGACGTTACTGTTCGGGATCTCGACGATGATCTTGTCAACGAATATGTCGCGCGCGGGGCGCAATCGGCGCCGTCACCCCGGGCCTTGGCGCAAGCGGTCGATCTGATCGTCACTTGTCTGCCTTCGCCGGCGGCCAGTGCAGCCGTTGCCGAAGCGGACGACGGGTTTCTCGCGGTTATGCGGCCCGGCCAGGTCTGGCTGGAAATGAGCACAACCGATTATTCGGAAGTGATCCGGCTTGGGGCGCTGGTCGAAGCGCGCGGTGCTATGTTCATAGAATGCCCCGTTTCAGGCGGCTGCCACCGGGCCGACACTGGCAACATTGCCATCTTCGCAGGCGGCCCGCGCGCCGCCTTTGAAGTGGTGTTGCCGGTACTGACCACGATGGGCCGCCGCATCCTCCACACCGGAGAGTTAGGCACCGCATCGCAGCTTAAAGTCATGACCAACT
>VFKS01000350.1 GCA_009885425.1 Novosphingobium sp. | reverse complement strand
GTGATCGATCGCCACGGCGACGATTTTCGCGCGATGATCGCGGCGGGCGAAATCGACATTCTATTCGCCAACCATGTCGAACTGGCATCACTGACCGGACTGGATGATTTCGACGCCGGGCTGGCGCAGCTCGCCCCACAGGTGCCGGTGTTGGTGGTGACCCGAAGTGAACACGGTGCAGTTGCGGTGCAGGGAGGAGCGCGGACCGATGCGCCGGCTCAGCCGGTTGCCCGGGTAGTCGACACCACTGGCGCGGGCGATCTGTTTGCTGCCGGGTTCCTTCATGGACACGTCAATGGCCGTTCTGTGGCCGAATGCCTGACGATGGGGGCGATCTGCGCGGCGGAAATCATCTCGCACTACGGAGCGCGGCCTGAAGCCGACCTCAAGCAATTGGTGTCCGACCGGCTGGGCTAATTACCGAATCCTAACTGATTCGATTTCCACAGCTTTATCCACTACCCTTTCGCTAACGGGCGATTCGCGACTGCGAATACAAGCACCGGAAAAAGAGGGTTGCGGGATGAACGTGGTCACTTCGATCGGGGAGTTCGCCAGTCGGCGGGATGATTTTGTGGATGGCGAGCACCCCCGCGTGGTGGTGGCCGATATCGCGACCCGGCCGCGCGGCCCAGCCAAGATCATCACCGTTGCCAATGAAAAAGGCGGGGTCGGCAAGTCGACCCTGGCGTTCCATCTTGCAGTGGCTTTGACCGACGCCGGGCACAAGGTGCTGGCAGTCGATCTGGACCGGCGCCAGCAATCACTCAGCCGTGCGCTGATCGCGCGCGGTGGCACGGCCAATCGGCGGGGTGTGCGGCTACCCCTTCCGCAGCATTTGCTGCTTCAGCAAGCTTCCGGCGCCCAGCTATGCCAGGAGCTGGCGCGGGCTGGCTGGGACTGCGACTATGTAGTGATCGATGTCCCGGGATATGACAGCCCGATTGCGCGCCGTGCCATTGCGATGGCCGATAAGCTGGTCTCGCCGGTCAATTCTTCGTTCGTCGACCTCGAACTGTTTGGCCGGTTTCATCCAGTCACGCACAAATTGACGGGCCCCGGCTGCTTTTCGGCGCTGGTTGCGGATTTGCGCGCCGCCCGGATGGAGGCCGGAATGGCTCCGCTTGATTGGTTGGTGATGATCAACCGCAAGCGCCGCGAAACCAGCCATAATCAGGACCGGATCGATTCTGCGCTGCGGCGACTAGCGCAGCGGATGGACTTCCGGCTGGGTTCGGGGCTGCATGAGCGGGTGGCCTACCGCGAGCTCGTGCTGCTTGGGTTGACCCAGCTCGATCTTCACCGTTTTCCGGATCTGGCACGATCCAAAAACGTAGCTGCAGGTGAAGTCTTGCAGCTGCTCGAAGATCTGGGAATCGAGCAGGAACCCGGAGGGCTGCTAGATTGGCAGAGGCTTAAGCGCCAACTGCGGCCTATTCGTCCCATTTGGGGTAGCGCAGGATCGGGGTCTGCCCGCGCAGAAATCCGCTCGGCAGGGTTCCTGTCAGGGCTTTGAAATCACGGATGAAGTGCGATTGGTCGGCATAGCCCGCCTCGTGCGCCAGCGCGGTCCAGCTTGCTTCGGGCTCCAGTTCCTTGCGGTGCACCGCATGGCCGATCCGGCAGATCCGCGCGTAGTGTTTGGGGTTGAGCCCGGTCAGAGCGCGAAAGCGCCGCTGGAAATGGCGCAGCGATAGTCCGGCGCTGTCGGCCAGCTCCTGGATCGGAACAGTACCGCGCAACTGACGCAAGCGGACCGCTTCGCGCGCAACCGGATCGTTGCAGGCCTTGTCATTGCTCAACGAGATCAGCCAACGGTCGACCGGGTCCACCATCGCCTGCCAATCAGGCGCGGTGCGCAGCGCGTTCAATAGGCCTGCTGGCAAAGTCAGCGGCATGAACCCATCGACCAGCGCCACAGGATCAACCCCGAATAGCCTGCCAGCCGCTGCTGGCTGCAGCCGCGCCGAGAAAGTCCGCAGACTGCCGGTCATTTCCATATCGTAGCGATAGTGCGTCAGCGGGCCGAACAGACCGACCTGCGGGGCTTCGCGCCGGGCGC
>VFKS01000165.1 GCA_009885425.1 Novosphingobium sp. | reverse complement strand
AGGCGGCGGATGATCGGCATGGCCACGGACCTATCCTCAATCTCTCGCAAATTCGAGACGGAATGAGCCGCTTATCAGACCAAATGACACAATTTTTTGGCCTTTCGCCATGCCCCCTGCTAGGGGGTGCGCTCCCACGCCAACGCAACGGCCTTTCGCAGCCGCGCGAGTCGCGGTATGCGGTGGTAAACATACGGATTTTTCAATGGCTTCGTTCCTCTCGCGATTCTTTAAATTCCGCGCACAGAACATGGCAATCGACCTTGGTACAGCCAACACGCTGGTCTATGTTCAAGACCGCGGGATCGTCCTCAACGAACCATCGGTGGTTGCCATCGAAACGATCAATGGCGTCAAGCGCGTCAAGGCCGTCGGCGATGACGCCAAGATGATGATGGGCAAGACCCCGGATTCGATCGAAGCGATCCGCCCACTGCGCGACGGCGTGATTGCCGACATCGACATTGCCGAGAAGATGATCGAGTACTTCATCAAGAAGGTGCACGGCAAAAACACCATGCTGCGCTACCCCGAAATCGTGATCTGCGTGCCTTCGGGCTCAACCTCGGTTGAACGCCGCGCGATCCGCGATGCGGCCAGCAATGCCGGAGCCAGCCAGGTCTATCTGATCCTTGAACCGATGGCCGCTGCGATCGGCGCCGATATGCCGGTGACCGAACCGGTTGGCTCGATGGTCGTAGATATCGGCGGCGGTACCACCGAAGTTGCGGTGCTGTCGCTGCGCGGCCTCGCCTATACCACCTCGGTCCGGGTCGGCGGCGACAAGATGGACGAAGCGATCGTTTCCTATGTGCGCCGCCATCACAACCTGCTGATCGGCGAATCAACCGCAGAGCGGATCAAGAAGGATTACGGCTGCGCGATGATGCCGGCCGACGGGATTGGTGAGACAATCCACATCAGGGGCCGCGATCTGGTCAACGGTGTGCCCAAGGAAATCACCATCACCCAGGCCAATATCGCCGAAGCGCTGGCTGAGCCGATCGGCCAGATCATTGAAGGCGTCCGGATCGCGCTGGAAAACACCGCGCCTGAACTGGCTGCGGATATCGTCGATCAGGGCATCGTCCTGACCGGCGGCGGCGCGCTGATCAAGGGACTGGATGAGTTCCTGCGCGAAGAAACCGGGCTGCCGGTGACCATCGCTGAAGATCCGCTGTCCTGCGTTGCACTTGGCACTGGCCGGGCAATGGAAGACCCGATCTTCCGCGGCGTGTTGATGACGGCTTGAGCGGATCTAAGGGTCGTGATCCGCGCAGCCGTCAACAGGAACTAGTCCGGTGGTTTCGGCGCCCGGCAACCGGCGCCCAGGCCACTCCCGGCGGGCGCAATACGGCACCTTCTTTGGCTATTTGATTGCGCTGGGCGGCGCCGGGATCGGTGCGGGTCTATTGCTCGTCTCGACCAATGACAGCGCGGCTTTTGCCGGCGCGCGAACATCGGCCGTCGATAGCGTCGGTGCCGCATCGCAAGTCACCGCCGCAGGCCGGACCGAAAGCCAAAGTTTGTTGGCAGTGATCGGCGGCTATTTCACTCGCGGCAGCCGGGTCGCTGAGCTGGAGCGCGAAGTCAGCGAAAGCCGGGTACTGCTGGCAGAGCAAGCCGCGCTCAAAGCGGAGAACGCCCGCCTACGCGCGACACTCGGCCTGACTCAGGGTGAGGTCAAGCCGGTCGTGGTTGCGCGCCTGCTCGGCTCAACCTCTTCTTCCACCCGCCGGTTTGCCACGCTGGGCGCGGGTGCCAATCAGGGCGTCCAACCCGGGATGATCGTGCGATCACCGCTCGGCGTCGTTGGCCGGGTGCTTGAGGTTGGCAACTCCACTTCACGGGTGCTGCTGATTACCGACAACGAAAGCACGATTCCGGTGCGCCGCGCGTCGGATGGCGTGCAGGCCTATGCCACCGGCCGCGGCGATGGCACGTTGCAGATCAAGTTGGCGGTCAGCGGGCTCAATCCGTTCAAAAAGGGCGATGCGATCGTCACTTCGGGTTCGGGCGGCCTGTTCCGGCCCGGTGAAGCCGTGGCGGTGGTGGTTTCGCTGACGCTCGACGGGGCGATTGCCCACCCGCTCAGCGATCCGGGAATGAGCGAATTCGTCGTGGTCGAACCGATCTATGACGAAGCGCTGGTGAGTGCCGCCGCCAGCCAGCAGGACGGCAACTGATGCCCAGCCCACTGATCGCGCCGATCACCGATGTACTGCGCGATTTCGGCAAGCCTCGGCTGAACCGCGCGCCTTCGCCGGTACTGGCGGTTTGCCTGCCATGGTTGCTGGTCATGCTCGGTTCGCTCAGCCCGACCTGGCCGATCATTGCCTCTGCGCCGCTGGTGCCGCCGTTTGGTTTTCTGCTGCTGATCGCCTGGCAGCAGCTGCGCCCCGGACTGTTTCCGGTCTGGGCTGGACTGCCGTTGGGGCTGTTTGACGATCTCTACTCCGGCCAGCCATTCGGTTCTGCAGTGATGCTGTGGTCGCTGGCCATGCTGGCGCTGGAGTTTCTGGAAGTGCGGTTCCCGTGGCGCGGCGTGGTACTCAACTGGCTCAGCGCCAGCGGCATCATCACCGCCTATCTGGTGCTGGCCTTGATGATAGCCAACGCGGGTGGCGGCTCTGCCTCGATCATCATCCTGATCCCGCAGATCCTGTTTTCGATCCTGGCCTACCCGATTGCCGCGCGCCTAGTCGGCGCGGCTGACCGGTTCCGGCTGACCCCGATCATCACGGTATAGATCTGTGCTGGGCGAACAGAAACACGTCAGTTCGGCAACGCTCAAAAACAGCTTCAGCCGGCGCTCGGTGCTGATCGGTGGGTTGCAGGCCGGGGTCGGTGTGCTGCTAGCTGCACGGATGGCCTGGATCGCCTTGGTCCAGCGCGACAAGTATGAAACTGCGGCCGAAAGCAACCGGGTCAACCTGTCCCTGATCCCGCCCCGGCGCGGAGCCATTGTCGATCGCAACAATGCCCCACTGGCCTCCAACCGGATGGAATACCGGATCGATATCATTCCCGAGCGGTTGATCGATCCCAAGGGTTCTGTCGCCCGGCTGGGGACACTGCTGGGGATGGACGCGATCGCGCTGCGCGATCTGTCTGACAAGTTGGAAAAGGCCCACGGGTTCCAGCCGCTCGGCGTAGCTTCGGGGATCCCGCCCGAGATCTATGACAAAGTTCTGGTTCGCTTGCCTGAAATGCCAGGCGTCGTGGCCGCGCAAGGATACACGCGGTGGTACCCCACCGGGCCATCGGTCGGCCATCTGCTAGGCTATGTCGGCCCGGCTTCGGCCGAGGACTACAAGAAAGAGCGCAACCCGCTGCTGGTCACCCCCGGCTTCAAAATCGGCAAGGACGGGTTTGAAAAGCAGTTTGAGACGAGGCTGCGCGGTCAGCCTGGCGCGAAGCGGGTCGAAGTAACCGCCACCGGCAAGATCGTCCGCGATCTGGAAATGCGCGAAGATGTGCCGGGTCAGCCGATGAAGCTGGCGGTCAACGGCCCGCTGCAGGACTATGCCGCGCGCCGGATCGGGCTGGAAAGCGGCGCGGTGGTGGTGATGGACTGCGAAAGTGGCGATCTGCTCGCGATGGCTTCGATGCCCAGCTACGATCCCAACAGCTTTTCCGACGGGATCGGGCGGATCGAATGGAAAATGCTGTCCGACGATGATCATGTGCCGCTGCGCAACAAAGTGCTGCGCGGGCTGTTCCCGCCGGGTTCGACGGTCAAGCCGGCAGTGGCGCTGGCGTTCCTTGAGGCCGGGCTTGATCCATCGGACAGCGTTGGCTGCGCCGGCGGCCTCAGGGTCGGAAACCGGGTGTTCCACTGCTGGAACCGGCGCGGCCACGGCACGGTCGATATGGCCAAGGCGATCTACCAGAGCTGCGACGTCTATTTTTACCACTTCGCCCAGAAGATCGGGATGGAGAAGATCGCGGCGATGTGTAAACGGCTGGGCCTCGGTGAGAGCTTTGACCTGCCGGTGACCGGGCAAAGCTATGGCACGGTCCCTGACCCGGCCTGGAAAGAGAAGAAATACGGCAAGCCGTGGGCCGTGTTCGACACAGTCAACGCCACAATCGGCCAGGGCTATTTCCAGGTCAATCCGCTCCAGCAAGCCGTGATGGCAGCGCGGATCGCATCGGGCAAAGTGCTGCAACCGCGGCTGCTATTCGATGAAAAGCCGCAAGCCGCACCATCGCTTGGCATATCGCAAGAGCACCTCGACTTCGTCCATGCGGCGATGAGCGAAGTGGTCAACGGACGCGGCACGGCAGGCAGGGCACGGCTGCCGATCCCCGATGTGCTGATGGCCGGCAAGACCGGGACGGCACAGGTCGTCGGGCTCAATATTTCCAAGGGCAAGGGCGGCCTGTGGAGGCATCGCGATCACGGACACTTTGTGGCCTTCGCGCCGTTCGACAAGCCCAAATACGCATGTGCCGTAGTCGTCCAGCACGGCGGCGGATCAGGTGCGGCCTATCCGATTGCGCGTGACGTGATGACCTTCCTGTTCGATCCGGGCAAGGCGATGGAGGTGCTGAACGGGATGGAAAGCGACTGGGGCGGCACGCCGCAGCAACGGATGGCGTCACGCTATCGCGCTTACGCATCACAATACGGCGTCAATGCCCCCAAACCAGCCGATGAAGACGAGATCCAGCGGCAAGTGCAAAGCACCGATGCCGCTGCCGAGGGCCCGCGCGCGCCGGTGACCGAGGCTGCCGCGCCTCCGCCCGAGCCGGAAGGTGATACTGCACAAGCTCCGAAACCCACCGCATCGGCCGCCCCGGCACCAGTCGATCAGGCTGCCCCGCAATGAGCCGCCGGATCGTACCTGAAGCGATCGCGCGCGAGCCGTGGGAAGTGCTGCTGCCCTTGTTCACCCTCAACACCTTTGGCTCGGTCGTGCTCTATTCGGCGGCGGGCGGGCGGATGGAGCCATGGGCGCTGCTGCACACGATCCATTTTGGCGTGTTTCTGGTGATGGCCTTCGTGATCTCACGGTTGCCGCGCGAATTCTTCAAGGCGGTGACCTATCCTGCCTATGGCGCGCTGGTGCTTCTGCTGGTCGCGGTCGATCTGTTTGGCAGCGTAAGAGGCGGCAGCCAACGCTGGATCAATCTGGGTTTCATGATGCTCCAACCATCTGAACTGATGAAGCCGGGCATCGTTCTCGCGCTCGCCGTCTTTTTCGATAGCCTGCCCCCGGCGATGACTCGCAGCTGGAGGGCTTTGTTGCCTGCTGCAGCCATGGCGGCAGTGCCTGTCTTGCTGGTGATCATTCAGCCGGACCTCGGCACTGGCTTGTCCATTGCTGCGGGAGCTGCGGTGGTGATCTTCCTGGCGGGATTGCCGCTGCGCTGGTTCATCGGCGCTGGCCTTGCCGGGGCAGCGATTACACCCATCGCCTTTTTCACCCTACTCCATGATTACCAGCGCAACCGCGTGCTCGTGTTCCTTGATCCGGAAAGCGACATGCTTGGAACCGGTTATCACATCACCCAGTCAAAGATTGCCATCGGGTCTGCCGGGTTCTGGGGCAAAGGTTTTGGCAATGGCAGCCAGAGCCATCTGGAATACCTGCCTGAGGCTCATACCGACTTTGCCTTTGCGACCATGTTTGAGGAATGGGGAATTGTTGGCGGCCTGTTTGTGCTCGCCATATTCCTGTGGACCTTCCGCTGGGGGCTGAGAGTGGCCCGCCGCGCGCCCGACCGGTTTTCCAGCCTGCTCGCGGCAGGAATGACCTTCACGATCTTTTTCTACATGGCGATCAATATGCTGATGGTGGTGGGCCTGGCCCCGGTGGTCGGCATTCCGCTGCCGTGGATCAGTCACGGCGGATCGGCCCTGATGACCAATATGATCTGCTTGGGCACGATCATGGCAGTCAACCGCTGGAGCCGCCGTGGCGGCACGCTGCAAAGTTGATCGCCGCCAAGAGAAACCCCTTCCAAACGCAAAAACAGCCGCTATACGAAGCGCTCCCCGACGAATCGGGGTCAGGAATGTGGACGCATAGCTCAGT
>VFKS01000076.1 GCA_009885425.1 Novosphingobium sp. | reverse complement strand
CTCGATCACTTCGCGGCCATCGCCGCGGGGGATGCCGTTGGCCAGTCCAGCGACCAGATGGACCCGGTTGATCGTGCCATAAAGCGGTTCCTCAGCAACCCCGAACACCCGCGCTTGCTCCAGTTCGCAACCGCATTCCTCGACCAGTTCACGCAGCGCCGCCGCCAGCGGCTCCTCGCCGCGATTGATCCCGCCGCCCGGCAGCATCCAGTTGCCGCTGCCATAGGAGTGGCGGATCAGCAGCACCCGCCCGGCCTCATCAAATGCAAAAATCCGGCAGCCATTGAGCTTGATCTTGGCCAGCCGCCACCAGCGCCGCCGCAGTGCGTGGGCCAGCCGCAACGCCGCCCGGTGGATTGGCGCGGGGATCAGGTGAAGCATATGATCGGGATATCCGCCGCAGCCAGCAACCGGGCAACCGGCAGGTCATGTTCCCCGCGCAGCCCAGCATCAAACAGCGCGCGCTTTTCCGCACCGCGGATCACGAAGACCACCGCATCGCTGTTGAGCAAGGCCGGAATGGTCAGGCTGAGCCGCGCGAAGGGTGCTTCGAGCGGAAGCGGATCGGGGGTCAGCCGCAGCACCCGGCGCGGCTCATCGGCCTGCGGGTCGCTGCTCGGGAACAGGCTGGCCACATGCCCATCGGCGCCCATCCCCAGCCAGGTCAGCGCGAAATGCGGCGGCCGGGCGCTTTCACTCAGCGCTGTCACCCGGGCGCCCAGCGGTTCCAGCGCGGCGCGAATCCGGCCGACATTGCTGGCCGGGTGGTCCTCTGCCACGATCCGGTCGTCCCCCGGCCAGACCGCGATCCGCTCCCAATCGAGCCCAAGTTCGGCCAGCTCAGCCAAAATCGGAAACGGCGTCGATCCGCCGGGAATGGTGATCGCGATCTCGTCCTTGGTGGCGGCCAACGCCTGGCTCAGGCGCTGGTGCAGCCACCGCGCGACATCTGCATCGCTGGCGTGTTCGATCAGGTTGGTTGTGCTCATTGCGCAGCCGATAGCAGCTAAGCCGCCTAAGCGGAACGGCTGTGCAAAGCTATGTGATCTGCCGATGCTACCCCGCCAACCGGAATGCCGCGAACAGCCCCACGGCCAGCACCAGCAATGCCCCGCCCAGCCAGCGCCGGATCCGCACCAGCGGCAGATCAAGCAGTGCCTGCCCCCCGGCCCAGCCGACCAGAACCACCGCTGCACCGCCAAGCGCACCGCCCAGCCCAGCCGCTCCGGGCAGGATACTCGCCACCGAAATCGCAAACAGCAAGAACCGCGATGCGTCGGTGAGTTGTTGGGCGAGCAGCACAATGCCAAACGCGCCGAGCGATTGGGTCGGCTCTGCCGGGCGTTTGCGAGGGCGGGTCAACAGCATTTCCAGCGCCGCGATCCCCAGCGCCAACACCGCCAGCATCCGCTGCGCCGATGGAGCCAATTGCGGTGCGAAACTCCCCGCAAGCCACAGCGCCGCCGCCGCCGCGATCACTGCGCTCACCAGAGCCACCAGCAACAGGGCCGGCCGCTGACCTTGCCGCTCTACAAAGCCGGCCACCAACACCTGATCGCGCCCACCGAAGCCGGCCAGAAAGGTTGCCATCAAAGCGAGCAGAAAGCCGGTCATCCCAGAAAGGTGCGCACGCCGACGCAGACCGGTCAAGCAGTCACGGATCAACAATGTCGGGAAAACTGGAGCGGGCGAAGGGATTCGAACCCTCGACCCCAACCTTGGCAAGGTTGTGCTCTACCCCTGAGCTACGCCCGCTCGAACGTTTCACAGCCCTGTCGCTTTGGTGACCGGGCCGGGGTGAGGCGCGCGGTTAGCATCGGCACTTGCCATTGCCAAGGGGAAAATCGCCGCTGGGCGGATTGCGTGCTTTATCCCTTCACAATTGGGCGTAAAGGGCCACATAGGCGCCAGCAAGGCGCACAGACGGAGTTGAACACGTGGCAAGCATTGGGCTGAACCTGGAAGAGCAGAAGGCGGTCGACCGGTTCCGCAAGGACGTGGTCGAACCTTCGATGACCAGCCTGGTGATCCTCGATTTCTGGGCCGAATGGTGTGGTCCGTGCAAGGCGCTGACCCCGCTGCTGGAAAAGGTCGCGGCCGACTATGCCGACAAGGGTGTAATCCTGGCCAAGGTCAACGTCGATGAGGAACAGTTCATCGCCAGCCAGTTTCAGGTCAAGTCGATCCCGACTGTCTATGCGCTGTTTCAGGGTCAGCCGGTCGCCGATCTGACCCAGGCCCGCAGTGAATCGCAGCTCAAGGCCATGCTCGATCAGTTGCTGGCCAAGCTGCCGATCCAGCCCGGTGATGCACCCGCACAGGACATTGCCCCGCTGCTGGCGCTGGGCGAAGAAGCGCTTGCGGCCGGTGACGGTGAGCGGGCCGGTGGAATCTTCTCACAAATTGCCGAGATCGCGCCCGACAGTGCGGCTGCGCTCAGCGGTGTGGTGCGGGCCATGACCTTGCTGGGGGAAACCGCCGAGGCCGAAGCCCTGCTGGCCTCGCTTCCGCCCGAACTGGCCGCTGATCCCGAAATCGGTCGTGCCCGCGCTGCGCTGGAACTGGCCAAGAACAAGCCCGAAGACAGCGAATTGGCCGCACTCAAAGCCGCTGCTGCTGCGGGAGCGCCAGAGGCCCGGTTGGCCTATGCCGAGGCTGCCTTTGCCGCCGGTAACCGCGACGAGGCCGCCGCGATTCTGCTGGAAATGATCGCTGCGGACCGCGACTGGAACGAGGGCGCCGCCAAGGCCAAATTGCTGCTGATCTTCGAAGCCGTCGGGCTGGAGGATCATTGGGTCGCCGCCCAGCGCCGTAAGCTCTCGCTGATCCTGTTCGGCTGACCGGAGCCCTTTGCGGTGCGCATTTCGATCTTCCCTTTGCCCGGTGTCATCCTGTTCCCCGGGATGCAGGTGCCGCTGCATATTTTCGAGCCGCGTTACCGGGCTTTGGTCAAAGATGCGTTGGCCCGCGACCGGCGGATCGGGATGATCCAGCCGCAACAGGCAAGTGAAGGCGCGACGCTCTATTCGGTCGGCTGTCTAGGCAAGATTGCCGATGTCGAGGCGCTCGACGATGGCTGCTTCAATCTGGTGCTCGAAGGCGAGAGTCGGTTCCGGCTGATCCGCGAGCTTGATGCCGCCACCCCGTTTCGCCAGATCGAAGGCGAGCTGATTGCGGACGAAGTCTATCCCGCGCTGTCCCCGGTCGAACGCGCCGGGTTTGAGCGCGAGGCCCGGCGGTTTGCCGATGCCCAGGGCTATGCGGTCGATTGGGATGCGGTGACCCGGCTGGATGACGAATCGCTGATCGACGGCACCAGCCAGATTGTGCCGTTCGACATCGCTGCAAAACAAGCGCTGCTCGAGGCGTCGACCCTGGCCGAGCGGTGCGAGCTGTTGGTCCAGTTGATGCAGTTCTTCGGTCGGCGCGATAGCGACGATCCCAAGGTTACGTTGCAGTAGGAACAGAGGATGGGGGGCTTCGACAAGCTCAGCCTGAGCGGGATAGGGTTTAGACCAAATACCGCTCAGGCTGAGCTTGTCAAAGCCCCCAACCCTACGAAGCGAGCACCGCTTTCAATCCATCGATCACATATTGCGCCGCCAAGGCCGCCAGCAGAACGCCCAGCAGCCGGGTAATCACGGCTTCGACCCGGGTTCCCAGCAGCTTCATCAGGGGCGCGGCGGCGACCAGCGCGGCCAAAGTCAGGACCAGCACTGCCGCCATGGCTGCCAGCACCACCAGCGTTTGCTCGGTCCCTTGCGCCCGCGAGGTCAACAGCATGATCGTGGCGATTGATCCCGGGCCGGCGATCATCGGCATGGCCATCGGGAAGACCGAGACGTCTTCCACTTCGGGCGTTCCCATGATCTTGTCGGCGCGTTCTTCGCGGCGTTGGGTGCGTTTCTCGAACACCATGTCCATCGCGATCACGAACAGCATGATCCCGCCCGCGATCCGGAACGAGTTGAGCTCGATATGCAGCGCACCGAGCAGATCCTCACCAAACAGCGCGAAAATCAACAGGATCAGCGTGGCGATCCCCGTCGCGCGGACCGCCATTGCGGTGGCTTGGCTGCGGCTCGCGCCCTTGACCAGACCGGCATAGATCGGCGCGCAGCCGGGCGGATCGATCACCACGAACAGGGTGATAAAAGCCGACAGAAACAGATCCCACATCATTTGCTCGGCGGCGCCTCTACTTGCACATCTTGCACGGTCGTGCGTTGGCCATCGACCTGCATCGACACCACGAACCGGCGGGCACCCTGCGGTGAAACGGTCACATCCCAGCTCAGCGAGCCATCAAGCGATTGCTCGGTGCGGCGCGCCGGATCAAGCGGCGGGGGATTGCCTTTGAAATCCTTCACCTTGGGTGAGCGGCGGGCGTTGTAACCCGGCGGGCAATCGGCGACTTTGGCCACGATCATATCGGGCGCGTCCATCGGCATGGGCAGCTCTTCAGCCTGATCAAGCACCCATTTGTACCGGCCGTTCTTCTGCAGCTGCCAGACGGTGGTGAAGTAGCCGGCTTTTGCGCCATCCTGCCAGGCCCCGCGCGTGACCGCCAAGGTGCCATCGCAGCTCGACCAGACCTGATGCGGCTGCCACTTTACGGCTTGGGCCGGGTCGGGCTTACCCTTGAGGAAATCCTGCGCGTAGGTCATTTGCGGCACGAACATCACCGCGTCTTTGGTCGCAGTAGCGCGAAAGGCGGTCCATTGGCCCTTTTCCTGCGCCATTCGGGCAAAGGTGATTTCTTCGGTGATTACGGCACTGGGATTGGCATGACCGCGGGTCAGCTCTTCGCTGCGATCGCGGGACAGGGCGGGCACGGTGACAAGCGAAATCGCAAGCCCCAAGAGAATCATGCGTTTCATGGAACGGAACTTACAGCGCCCCGTCGGCCAACGCCACCCCGGCGTTGCGGTGGGCGGCAACCAGCGCATTGCGCAGCAGTACTGCGATGGTCATCGGCCCGACCCCGCCGGGGACCGGGGTTACGGCAGCGGCCACTTCGACCGCTTCGGCAAAGGCGACATCGCCGACCAGCCGCCCTTTGGCCTGCCCCTCTTCGGGCGGCAGCCGGTTGATCCCGACGTCAATCACCACTGCGCCGGGCTTGATCCAGTCACCCCTGACCATTTCCGGGCGGCCGACCGCCGCGACGACAATATCGGCTCGGCGGACCACATCGGGCAGATCTTTGGTGCGGCTATGCGCGATGGTTACAGTGCAGCTTTCCGCGAGCAGCAATTGCGCCATCGGCTTGCCCACCAGGATCGATCGGCCAATCACCACGGCGTTGAGGCCTGACAGCGAGCCAAGCTGGTCCTTGAGCAGCATCAGACTGCCGAGCGGCGTGCACGGCACCAGCCCCGGCAGACCCAGCGCGAGGCGCCCGGTGCTGAGCGGGGTCAGCCCGTCAACGTCCTTGTCCGGATTGATCCGCTCAACCACCGCCTGTTCATCGAGGTGACCCGGCAGTGGCAGCTGGACCAGAATGCCATCGACCAGCGGATCGGCGTTGAGGCTGCTGACGAGAGCCAGCAGCGCTTCCTGCGTGGTATCTGCGGGCAGCCTGTGTTCAAAACTGGCCATCCCGCATTCGATGCAGGCCCGCCCCTTGGAGGCGACATAGACCTTGCTGGCCG
>VFKS01000374.1 GCA_009885425.1 Novosphingobium sp. | reverse complement strand
TCACCATCGCGGCAAAGGTCTGGCGGTTGGCCTCACCAAAATTGTCAGCCTTGCCCATTCCCAGCCCGGTGTTGCTGCCGCCCGTGGCGCAGCCACCAAGCAGCAGGCCGGCAGTGCTCACAATCGCGATCATGCGTGCCTTAGAATTCATAGTCGTCATCCTTGGCGGCAGGGGGAGTGGCGGTGCCGGTCTGCGCTGGATCGGTCTTGCGCGGGGCAGGCTTGCCATCGAGCGAGGTCTGAAGATCAGGCGCAGCGCCTTTCTTGGGATCGGCAATCGGGGCCAATTCCTGCGGCTGATAGGGCTGGCCCAGCAGGAAGGTTTCTACGTCATTGGGATCGCGAACCCGGTCAGTCGGCAGGCGAACCTGGCTCGGCTTGATCGGCGCGACCAGCCGCGGGGTAACCACGATCAGCAGTTCGGTTTCGCCCTTCTGATAGCGGGTCGAGCGGAACAGCGTACCGATGATCGGCAGCGATCCAAGCAGCGGCATTTGCGAGATCTGCACCTTGGTATCCTGCTGGAGCAGTCCGGCGATGGCAAAGCTTTCGCCGTCGCGCAGTTCCAGCGTGGTGCTGACCCGGCGGGTCCGCAGCCCCGGAATGGTGATCCCGTTGAGCGTCAGCGAGGCGGTCGGATCAATCTCGCTGACCTCAGGCTCGACCACCAGATTGATCGTGTTGTCGCTCAGCACGGTCGGCGTGAAAGACAGGCTGACCCCAAAGGTCTTGAACTCGACCGTAATCGCCTGGCTGCCGTTGTTGCCGCTGCTGCCGCCCGACTGGGCGACCGGGATCGGGAACTCGCCGCCTGCTAGGAACGAGGCCCGTTCGCCCGATAGCGCGATCAGAGTCGGCTGGGCGAGGGTGCGCGCCAAGCCCTTGGTTTCGAGCGCATTGAGGATGCCCTGCAGGCTGAGCCCGCCGAGCGAGATGTCCTGCCGGAAGATCCCGTTCTGACCGGTCAGCGAATCGAGCGTCAGGATGCCGATCCCGCCGTTGTTGCCGGTCAGGTTCGATCCCCGGCCTATCACGCCACCAAACGATCCGCCGGCCGAATTGCCAAACGCGCTGATCCCGAACTCCTTACCGCTGGACCGGTTGACTTCGGCAAAGCGGACCTCGAGCATGACCTGCTGGCTGGAACCGACGCTGATCAGGTTGATCACCTTGTCCCCGGCATAGGCCTTGGCCAGCCGGGCGGCCTTGTCAGCCGCGCCTGCGCTGTTGA
>VFKS01000422.1 GCA_009885425.1 Novosphingobium sp. | reverse complement strand
GAGCGGGCTTTCCGACCGGCATGAAGTGAAGCTTCATGCCCAGGGAGCCGGCGCCGGGCCGCCCCAATTTCCTGGCCATCAACGCCGACGAGAGCGAGCCCGGGAGTTGCAAGGACCGCGAGATCATCCGCCACGATCCGCACAAGCTGATCGAAGGCGCCCTCGTGGCCGGCTTCGCGATGGGTGCGCGCGCCGCCTATATCTACATTCGCGGCGAATATATCCGTGAGGCCGAAGTGCTGTTCGCCGCCGTGCAGGAAGCCTATGACGCCGGGCTGATCGGCAAGAACGCCTGCAAATCCGGCTATGATTTTGACGTTTTCGTCCACCGCGGCGCGGGGGCATACATTTGCGGCGAAGAAACCGCGATGATCGAAAGCCTGGAGGGCAAAAAGGGCCAACCGCGCCTGAAGCCGCCGTTCCCGGCTGGCGCTGGCCTCTATGGCTGCCCAACCACGGTCAACAATGTTGAAAGCATCGCGGTCGCCCCCACGATCCTGCGGCGCGGCGCAGCGTGGTTCTCCAGCTTTGGGCGCGACAACAACAAGGGCACCAAGCTGTTCCAGATTTCTGGGCACGTGAACAAGCCCTGCGTGGTCGAAGAAGCGATGTCGATCCCGTTCAGCGAACTGATCGAAAAGCACTGCGGCGGGATTCGCGGCGGCAAGGACAATCTGCTGGCGGTGATCCCCGGCGGATCGTCCGTTCCCTTGGTTCCGGCGGCCCAGATCTGGGACGCGCCGATGGACTTTGACGGGCTGAAGGACGTCGGCTCGGGCCTTGGCACCGCGGCGGTGATCGTGATGGACAAGTCCACCGATATCGTCCGCGCGATCAGCCGCATTTCCTACTTCTACAAGCACGAAAGCTGCGGCCAGTGCACCCCCTGCCGCGAGGGCACCGGGTGGATGTGGCGCGTGATGGAGCGCCTGCGCACCGGCGATGCTGATATCGAGGAAATCGATATGCTGCAGCAAGTCACCAAGCAGGTCGAAGGGCACACCATCTGCGCACTCGGCGATGCGGCGGCTTGGCCGATCCAGGGCTTGATCAAACACTTCCGGCCCGAACTGGAACGCCGGATTACCGAGAACGTGCGGGAGGCGGCGGAGTGAGCTTTTTCCGCAAATTCCAACCTAAAGCGACAGTAACATGTGAAGACGTCGTCGCTGCCTTCAGTGAAGTAGTTCAGAAGCAGCCTTCAGGTGGTGATGCTTCCCTTTTGCCGTTCGATCCAGAGCTGATCAAAGCGGCTCTAATTGAAACATCGGCTAGGAGCGGCACTCCGGAGGCCTGTGACGCTGGCAAGACAGGATTTGCACTCCTGAACTTGTTTGTTGGAGGCGCAATGAAATTGGATTTGACGGTCGTGGATGAAGACTCAGCTCATGCGCTACTTGATCGTGAATTAGATTCACTCGAAGCCGAATTCGATGCGAGGCTGGCGATGGCCAGGAGTCTGATCCATGCCTAAAGTCACCGTAGACGGCATTGAACTCGAAGTTCCGCAGGGCGCTACTGTCCTGCAGGCGTGCGAGCTGGCGGGTAAAGAAATCCCGCGGTTTTGCTATCACGAGCGGCTGTCCATTGCAGGCAATTGCCGGATGTGTCTGGTCGAGGTGAAGCCTGGGCCGCCCAAGCCGCAGGCGTCCTGTGCGTTGCCCGCTACCGAGGGGCAAATCATCAGCACTGACAGCCCGATGGTCAAGCTGGCCCGCGAAGGGGTGATGGAATTTCTGCTGATCAACCACCCGCTTGATTGCCCGATTTGCGATCAGGGCGGCGAGTGCGATCTGCAGGACCAGTCGGTCGCCTATGGCCGGGGCAAGAGCCGCTATCACGAGCCAAAGCGCGCGGTGACTGAGAAGTACATGGGCCCGCTGATCAACACGGTGATGACCCGCTGCATCCAGTGCACCCGCTGCGTCAGGTTCAGCGAAGAGATTGCCGGGGTCGATGAAATCGGAGCGCTCTATCGCGGCGAAGATATGCAGATCACGACCTATCTGGAAAAGGCCGCGGCGCACGAGCTGTCGGCCAATGTGATCGATCTGTGCCCGGTCGGCGCGCTGACCAGCAAGCCCTATGCGTTTGAAGCGCGGCCGTGGGAATTGACCAAGACGTTGAGCATCGACGTTTCCGATGCGGTCGGCTCCAACATCCGGCTCGACAGCCGGGGCCGCGATGTGATGCGGATCCTGCCGCGGATCAACGATGACGTGAACGAGGAATGGCTGTCCGATAAGGCCCGCTACATGGTCGATGGCCTGACCCGCCGCCGTCTCGACAAGCCGTATCTTCGCAGGGACGGCAAGCTCGAAGTCGTCAGCTGGAACGAAGCGTTTGCCGCGATTGCCAAAATCAATCCGGGCAAGTCGGTTGCCGTGGTCGCGGGCGATCTGGTTGATTGCGAAACGATGTTTGCGGCCAAGGCGCTCGCGGGGGCGCTGGGGTCTGACCTGCTCGAGGGGCGCCAGACCGGGCTGGACTATGATTGTTCGAGCCTTGCAGCGGTGAACTTCAATTCGGGCCTTGCGGGCATTGAAGAGGCTGACGCGGTGCTGATCGTTGGCAGCCATGTTCGCTGGGAAGCCGCCGTACTCAACCCGCGCATCCGCAAGGCGGTCAAGCACGGAGCCAAGGTGTTTGTGGTCGGTCCGGAATGGGATGCGACCTATCCGGTGACCAATCTGGGCAATGATCTGGCGGTGCTGGACAAGCTGCCCGCAGCTGCTGAAGCCGCGCTGAAGGGTGCCGAGCGGCCCGCGATCATCATGGGCGGGGCTGCTCTGGGCAAGGGCGCCTTGGCTGCGGGCCTTGCGCTGGCCGACAAGTTCAAGCTGGTGCGTGATGGCTGGAACGGCTTCAACGTGCTCCACATGGCAGCAAGCCGGATGGGCGGGCTGATGCTGGGTTATGCGCAAAAGGGCGGGATCGCCGATTTGGTCGCCGCCAAGCCCAAGATGCTGATTTCGCTCGGCGCGGATGAGGTGGATTACGCCAAGTTCGCCGGTTCCATGATCGTCTATATCGGCCACCACGGTGACAAGGGCGCGCACGCCGCCGATGTAATCCTGCCCGCCGCAGCCTTCAGCGAAAAGCCGGGCACTTACGTCAACACCGAAGGCCGGGTGCAACGCGCCGACAAGGCCGTGTTCGCGCCGGGTGACGCGCGCGAGGACTGGACGATTTTGCGGGCGATGGCCGACGCGCTGGGCGTATCGGTCGGGTTCGACAGCTTTGACGCCCTGCGCGCCGCGATGGCTAAGGCTGTGCCTGCGCTTGGCGGCGAGGGCTTGGCCGACTACGGCACTCTGCCAAAGGGCAAGTCCGGTGGCAAGGGCAGCATCGAAGCCTATCCAATCAAGGACTTCTACCTCACCAACCCGATCGCCCGCGCCAGCGAAACGATGCAGCGCTGCTCGGCAGAACTGCTCCACGGCGAAGAGTTCGCGGAGGCTGCGGAATGAGCGTTACCGAGCAATTCCTCCCCGGCACGGGGAGGGGGACCGCCGCAGGTGGTGGAGGGGGTTCGCGCCCTGAAGCGAGGCT
>VFKS01000500.1 GCA_009885425.1 Novosphingobium sp. | reverse complement strand
CCCGCTTCTTTAGAGCCCAAGATTGAACCACCGCTTAACCCCAAGACGCAAAGGCTGGCAAGGCGCCCCTGCCCTGTGCCATAGCCAAGCCGCGATGAACCTTGGCGCTGATCCCTTTCTGGCAGAAGCCGCCGGCCTGCTCGGCCCGCGCGGGCTGACCTGCGATCCGCAATCGATGGCGCCGTGGCTGACCGACTGGCGCGGGCGTTACACCGGCGCGGCGCGGGCCATGGCCTCGCCCGCCAATGCGCAAGAATTGGCTGCGCTGGTCAAGATTTGCGCGCGCTATCGGGTGCCGATCGTGGCGCAGGGCGGCAACAGCGGGATGTCCGGTGGGGCCACACCCGATGCCAGCGGCGGCGCGCTGTTGGTTTCGCTGCGGCGAATGACGGCGATCCGCGCGCTCGATCCCGCAGCCCGGACCGTGGCTTGCGAAGCCGGGGTCGTGCTGCAGAACCTGCATGAGGCGGCGGAAGCGGCCGGGCTGCGCTTTCCGCTGACATTGGGCGGCAAAGGCAACGCCACGATCGGCGGCCTGATCGCGACCAATGCCGGGGGCACGCAGGTGCTTCGCCACGGATCGATGCGGGCGCAGGTGCTGGGGATCGAAGCGGTGCTAGCCGATGGCACGGTCTACTCCGCGCTGACCCCGCTCAAGAAAGACAACCGCGGGTTCGATCTCAAGCAACTGTTTATCGGTAGCGAGGGGACCCTGGGGATTATTACTGCGGCAACCTTGCGGCTGGTGCCGGCCGTTCCCGCGCGGCAGGTGATCTGGGCTGGGCTGGGCTCGATCCAGCAGGCCCGCGAACTGCTGCTGCATTGCCAGAGCGCGGCGGGCGATCTGCTCGAAGGGTTTGAGGTTTTGCCGCAATCTTGCCTTGACGCGGTGCTGGCCTACTTACCCGACGCGCGCGCTCCACTGGCCGGGCAGCACGCCTGGCACGCCCTGATCGAACTGGCGGGTGATGACCCCGGACCAGCCGGTGAAGCCATGCTGGAGCAGGCCTTGGCCAAGGGCTTGCTGGGCGATGCTGTGATCGCATCATCCGAAACGCAGGCCGAAGCGTTCTGGACCCTGCGCGATTCGATTTCCCCCGCTGAGCGCGCCAAGGGCCCGGCGATGCAGCACGATATCGCTGTTCCGGTGGAGCGGATGGCCGATTTCATCACCGCCGCGGTGCCGACAATCGAGCAACGCTGGCCCGGTGTTCGCGCCTTTGGCTTTGGCCACCTGGGTGATGGCAATGTCCATTTTCACGTCCTCGCCCCCACCGGTGCAGACCGCGAAGTATGGGAAGCCGGTGACGGCAAGGCGATCAGCCGCATGGTGCACGATCTGGTCAGCCAGTGGCACGGAACGATTTCGGCCGAACACGGGATTGGGCAGATGAAGCTGGCCGAACTGGAACGGCTGGGCGATCCCGTCCAGCTGGCCTTGATGCGGAGTGTCAAAGCGGCACTTGATCCGCATGCATTGCTCAACCCCGGTAAATTGCTGACGCTTGCGCCAAAGCCGCCAAACGCCTAAAGGCGCGCGTTCGTGCCAGCCTTGGCGTTCCCGGGGTCGGTTGCAACCAACACGATTCGGAGAGACACCCATGGCCAGTGCGCCGCAAGCCAGCCCCCTGCCGCTGTTTTACAAGGACCTGATGCCGCTCAACAGCCGTGATCACGCTGCCTGGAGCAGCCGAATCACCGAAAACGCCACCTGGATGGTCGGCCAGCACGCCATTCCGCTGACGGCAGAAGAATTCGTCCACGCCTCGCGCCATTTCCCGATCGTTTTTTCGGTTGCGGAAAACCCGGTTCCGCTGGGTCTGATGGGCCTGAACGAAGGCGTGAACACCTTTTTTGAGGAAGACGGCAAGCTGTCATCGCCGATCTATGTCCCGGCCTATGCCCGCCGCTATCCGTTCATGCTGGCCAAGCTGACCCCGGAAACCGAAGAGCTCTCGCTGTGCTTTGACCCGACCAGCGATCTGGTTGGTGAGTTCGAAGGCGGCACCGCCCTGTTCGACGGCGACCAGCCGAGCGAAAGCTGCAAGGCCACGCTCGATTTCTGCCGCAATTTCGAAGAAGCCGGTTTCCGCACCCAGTCGTTCGTCGATGAACTGGTCAAGCACGATCTGCTGATGGACGGCGAAGTTTCGATCCAGCAGCAGGGCAATGATCAGCCGTTCGTCTATCGCGGTTTCAAGATGGTCGATCAGGAAAAGTTGCGCGATCTGCGCGGTGATGTGCTGCGTACGATGAACCAGAACGGGATGCTGGCGCTGATCTTTGCCCACCTGTTCAGCCTTGAACACATGAGCGAAGTGTTCGCCCGCCAGGTTCAGCAGGGCAAGGGTCCGATCCCGGCACTGCCGAACTAAGCAGCCCTTTTCAAACACCTGATTCCGATTTGCACGTCCGCCTCTTGCATCGAGAGGCGGACAGGCATATCTTACGTTTGTCTTGTCAGACTTCCCTCATGGTCTGGCAGGATTTGGTACACGAAAGTGTACCTCCTCCCTGAACCTTGGCCACCTCGTGCTTCTCGCACGAGGTGGTTTTTTATGGGTCCCTATTCGGCGGCCTGGGCCGAGCCTGCGGACTGTCCCAGATCGGCGACATCCCCTGCCAACCGCCGCACCAGTCCTGCCAGCAGCGTCACCATCGCGGCGAAACCCGGGCCAGGTTCGGCCATCAGCGAATCGAGATAGCTGGTCCGGTCGATTTCCAGTTGCAGCGCGTGAATGCCATCGTTGGGCTGGGCGTGCCGTTCCAGCACATAGCCGCCGGCATAGGGCCGGTTGTGGGCAGCCTTGCGATTTTCCTGCGCGAAATAGCCAAAACTGCTGGCCACCAGCGAGCCGTGGCAGCTGGTCCCGAACCGGTCACCCAACACAAATTCCGCACCAGCTGCGACACCCATGGGGCCGATTGGCGGCATCGAGTGGAGATCGAGCAGCAGCGCTGCCCCCCAGCGCGCGCGCAACTGTGCCAGACTTTGCGCCAAAGCGGCGTGATAGGGTTCGTGAATCGACCCGATCCGCGCCGCCAGTTCGGCCTCGCTCAGCTGCTGCTTCCACAGCTCGCCAAGCCCCGGCAGGCGCCGCGGGATCAGCCCAAGCCCGCTGCGCACTCGCAGGCCGGGGTTGGGAGCGCCTTGGCGGCCCGCCTGATCATGGGCAACCATCTCCCAATCGACATCATCCGCCGCGCGGTTGAGATCGATCATCGCGCGCGGCGCATGGGCGACGAGCAGCGTTGCGCCGGTGATCCTTGCGACGTGTTCGGCCAGCCGGTCGACATAGCGGTCTTCAAGGCGCAGCGCGGCAAAGCCGGGGTTGCGCATGCGTTCGATGACCGAGCCGGTATAGGCGCGCCCCGCGTGAGGAACGGCAATCAGCACCGGGATCGGCGAAGGTTCAGGAGCGCTCAGCGAAAACGCAGACACGCCATGCGAGCCGGGAATTTCCCCGCCCTCGACCCTTTGCGAATCACCCCCACCCGAGCCTTTCCCGTCCATGACCGGTT
>VFKS01000400.1 GCA_009885425.1 Novosphingobium sp. | reverse complement strand
TCAGCGCGGTGATCAGGTGGATCGGAGCGTTGAGATTGAGGAAAATGGTCGCGTCGGACGCGGCCAGATCGGGCAAACCGGGATCACGGAAATCATGATCGACCCCGGCACCGGCGTTGTTGATCAGTATGTCGATCTGCCGCCCGGTAACCGCCGCCAATAGCGTATCGACACCGGACTTGGCACCCAGATCCGCCTCGATCACTTCAAACCCATCAGCGCGCGCCGCGGTGCAGCGCTCAGCATTGCGGCCTTGAGTGATGACATTTACACCTTTGGCCTGCAGCTGCCGGATCAGCTGCGCGCCGATCCCGTCAGTCCCGCCGGTTACCAGCGCGGTCTTTCCTTGCAGGTGCATGGCCTTACTCCCCAAATGTTGCTGGAGCGGAGACTAGCCGATTGGTTGCGGGATGCAACCTAGCGCATAAGGACCAGTTCCTCGGCCATGCTGGGGTGCAGCGCCATGGTATCGTCGAACTGCGCCTTGGTCAGCCCGGCCTTCACCGCAATTGCAGCGGCTTGGAGGATTTCGGCGCTGTCTGGCCCGATCAGGTGCAGCCCCACCACCCGGTCCGTCGCGCCATCGACCAGCATCTTGTAAAGCGCGCGTTCGGGGCGACCCGCGAGCACGTTCTTCATCGCCCGAAAATCGCTGCGATAGACCTGCAATAGCGGGTAAAGCGCCCGCGCCTCGTCCTCGGTCGGGCCGACCCCTGCGATTGGCGGATTGCTGAACACGGCGGTCGGGATCGCGGAATAGTCGATCTTGCGCGGATTGCCGCCAAACACCGTGTCAGCAAAGGCGTGCCCCTCGCGGATCGCCACCGGAGTGAGCTGGACCCGGTTGGTGACATCGCCGACCGCGTAGATGCTCGGGACATTGGTGTGGTTATAGTCATCGACCACCACCGCGCCGTCTTTGTCCAGCGCAACCCCGGCATTTTCCAGCCCCAGCCCCATGCTATTGGGCACCCGTCCGATTGCCCACAGCACCAGATCGGTCTCGATCTTCCCGGCATCCCCGCCATCGACCAGCAAGCTGCCATCATCCTGACGGCTGAGCCCATGGAACGGGAAGTTGAGCCGAACGTCGATGCCTTTGTGACGGCTTATATCGAGCAGTTTGCCGACCACTTCCTGATCATAGGACCGCAGCATCTTGTCACCGCGGGTCGCCAAAGTGACCTCGACCCCCAGTTCGTTGAAGATCCCGGCAAACTCGTTGGCGATGTAGCCGGCGCCTGCAATCACCGCGCGCTTTGGCAACGCCGGCAAGTGGAACACTTCGTTGGAAGTGATGCCAAGGTCTGCGCCGGGAATGTGCGGAACCGCCGGCCAAGCACCTGTCGCGATCAGGATATGCGCCGCAGTCACCTCACGCCCGCTGGCGAGCAGGACGGTGTTGGGGCCTGCCACAGTTGCACGCTCGTGGATCACTTCGACCCCGGCATTTGCGAAGGTTTGGCCGTAAAGACCCTCCAGCCGGTCAACCTCGGCAGCGACGTTGTCGCGCAGCGTCACCCAATCAAAAGTCGCGCCGCTGGTATCCCAGCCAAACCGCCGGGCGTCGGCCAGATCCTCGGCAAAGTGCGATCCGTAAACCAGCAGCTTCTTGGGCACACAGCCCCGGATCACGCAGGTTCCGCCGACGCGGTATTCCTCGGCGACGGCCACCTTGGCGCCATGCGAAGCGGCGATCCGGCTGGCCCGGACGCCGCCCGAACCGGCGCCAATTACAAAGAGGTCATAGTCAAAGTCTGTCATGGGTGGCGATATGGGGCGGGCACGTGACAAATGCCAAACAGTTTTGCTGGTTAGGGCAATGGTTGGCCTACTTAACCCCCGCCTCCGCCAGCAGTGCCTCGGTGCTCGCATCAAACTGCGCGCCGCCGCCGAGGATCGACTTGGC
>VFKS01000358.1 GCA_009885425.1 Novosphingobium sp. | reverse complement strand
GGCAGCAGCATTCCCGATCCATCGGGCATCGCGCTGTTCGGCATGGGGCTGGCCGGGGTGATCATCGGCCGCCACTTCTCGCGCCGCCGCCCTGACTAGAGCGCCGGCTTGACCTTGGCGCCGCAGCGCCGCATTGCCTTCACCATGGATACGCTTTCCCGCCTTGCCGCGACGATTGCCGCGCGCCGCGATGCCGACCCCGCCAGCAGCTGGGTGGCCAGACTCAGTGCGCGCGGGGTGCCGGTAATCGCGCGCAAACTGGGTGAGGAAGCGATCGAAACGGTCGTTGCCGCACTATCGGGCAGCCGCGAAGAGCTGATTGGCGAAGCGGCTGACACGCTGTTCCACCTGCTGGTCCTGCTCGACGCCAAAGGCGTGGCGTGGAACGAGGTTCTGGCCGAGCTGGAACGCCGCGAAGGAACCAGCGGGATTGATGAGAAAGCTGCACGAGGTTCGTAATGCCGATCGACGCCACTCTGCCCTATGACGATCAGAATATCTTCGCCAAAATCCTGCGGGGTGAAATCCCCAGCAAGACCGTTTACGAAGACGAATGGGCGCTGGCGTTCCACGATATCAACCCGCAGGCCCCGCTGCATGTGCTGGTGATCCCCAAGGGCGCCTATGTCAGCTGGGATGATTTTTCGGCAAATGCCCCGGCAGAGGAAATCGCCGGTTTCATACGCGCGGTCGGGCACGTTGCGCGCGAAGCCGGGCTGGTCGAGCCGGGCTACCGCCTGCTCGCCAATGTCGGCGGTCACGGCCATCAGGAAGTGCCGCATTTGCACGTTCACCTGTTTGGTGGCCGGCCATTGGGGCCGATGCTGTCTCGGTAGTTGGTTCTCTCTGATTGGATTCAAGGTGACGAGTGGTGGGTTGTTTGAGCCAGGCCGAACGCATTCCCTTGCCCTGCGACTCGCCGACTTGCTAAGGGTCTGGCGGCATGACGTCATACCCTCCATTTCCCTCCGGCCTGATCGAAGGATCGTTGCACCATTTTTCGGTGCGGGCCTATTTTGAGGATACCGACCTT
>VFKS01000496.1 GCA_009885425.1 Novosphingobium sp. | reverse complement strand
CAGCCACCGGATTCACTACGACCTGCCCTATGCGGCCGAGCAGGAGAACTATCGCGGGCTGGTGGTGCACGGGCCGCTAACGGCAACATTGCTACTCGATCTGGCGCGGCAGGAACTGGGCGATAACGCGCTCAAATCCTTTGCGTTTCGCGGACTGTCTCCGGCCATTTGCGGAGAAATGCTGCATCTTGTGCTGCGCAGCAAAGATGCGGCATTTGAACTCGGGGCCTTTGCCGCCGATGGCCGCCAAGTGATGAGCGCTACAGCTGGTTGACCAGCGCCAGCACCTGCGCCGCGTGGTCTCGGTGGCAGATCAGCAAGTCAGGCATGTAGGTATCGGGCTGATTGTAGATCAGCGGCGATCCATCGACCCGCGAGCAGTGCAGCCCATGCGCCAACGCCACCGCGACCGGCGCGCAGCTATCCCATTCGTACTGGCCGCCAGTGTGCAGATAGATGTCAGCCTCACCCCGGACCACGGCCATCGCCTTGGCCCCGGCCGAGCCCATCGCGATCAGCTCCGCGTCTAATCGCTTGGCAACGGCGACAGCTTCGGCGGCCGGACGGGTCCGGCTGACCAGCATGCGCAGGCGCGCTGGCGGCGCGACCATGGTAATCGGCTGATCGGAGCGCAGCACCAGATCGAGTGCCGGCAGAGCTACCGCGCCGACCTTTGCCACGCCATCGATGGCCAGCGCGACATGGACAGCCCAGTCATTGCGCCGCTCGCCATATTCGCGGGTTCCGTCGACCGGATCGATGATCCACACCCGTGAATGTGCGAGGCGTTCCGGGTTGTCCTGTTCTTCCTCCGAAAGCAGGCCATCGCCGGGCCGGGCCGCACGGATTGCATCGACCAGAAAGCGGTTGGCCGCTTCGTCCCCGGCCTTGCCCAGCGACTTTTCTGAAGTTGCCCCGGCATCGCGAACCTGCAGCAGAAGCTGCCCGGCAGCCTGCGCCAGTTGCGCGGCGAGTTCGGCGTCGGTCAGGTTCATTTCAGCGGCATCAACTGGCGGATGATGAAGTCGGCGGCTTCCTCTGCGGTCATCGTGGCAGTGTTGACCCGGATATCTGGCGCTTCGGGGGCTTCATAGGGACTGTCGATCCCGGTGAAGTTCTTGAGCGCGCCGGCGCGGGCCTTTTTGTAGAGGCCCTTCACATCGCGCGCTTCGGCCACTTCGAGCGGGGTATCGACGAAGATCTCGATGAACTCTCCTTCGGGCAGCATCGCGCGGACCATTTCGCGCTCGGCCCGGAAAGGTGAAATAAATGCGGTCAGCACGATGAGGCCAGCATCGGTCATCAGCTTGGCCACTTCGCCGACCCGGCGGATATTCTCGATCCGGTCCGCCTCAGTAAAGCCAAGATCCTTGTTGAGCCCGTGCCGGACATTGTCGCCATCGAGCAGGAAGGTGTGGCGGTTCATCAGGTTGAGCCGCTTTTCAACCGCGTTGGCGATGGTCGATTTGCCCGATCCCGATAGGCCGGTGAACCACAGCACCAGCGGTTTCTGGTTCTTGAGTGCGGCATGGGCCTCGCGGCTGACGTCGGTGGCTTGCCAGTGCACGTTCTGGGCCCGGCGCAGCGCAAAGTGCAGCATTCCCGCGGCGACGGTGGCATTGGTCAGCTTGTCGATCAGGATGAATCCGCCCAGCGTGCGGCTTTGGGCATAGGGCTCGAACACCAAGGGCTTGTCGGTAGTGATCTCGGCCACGCCGATCGCATTTAGATCGAGCGTCTTGGCCGCGATATGCTCCATCGTATTGACGTTGATGGCATATTTTGGCTGTTGGACCGTTACAGATACCATCTGTGTTGCCAGCTTGAGCCAATAGGACCGGCCGACGTGCAGCGCATCATCGGCCAACCAGACTATGGTGGATTCAAATTGGTCAGCGGCTTCGGGGGGCTGGTCGGCGGCAGCGATCACGTTGCCGCGCGAGCAGTCGATCTCGTCACTCAGACACAGCGTGACCGATTGTCCCGCTACCGCGACATCCAGATCGCCGTCCAGCGTAACGATCCGCGTGACCGTGCTGGTCTTGCCCGATGGCAGCACCCGCACTTCATCTCCCGGCCGAACCGAACCACTTGCGATCAGGCCGGCGAAGCCCCGGAAATCGAGGTTGGGGCGGTTGACCCACTGCACCGGCAGGCGGAATGGCTGGCCGGCGTCGAGCGCGCTCAGCACTTCGACCGTCTCAAGCTGTTCGAGCAGGGTCGGGCCGTTGTACCAGGGCGTATTGCCGGACCGGCTGGTGATGTTGTCGCCCTTGAAGCCGGACAGAGGCAGTGCCGTAAAGTTGTTGATGCCGATGCTGCCGGCAAAGGTCGTGTAGTCGGCAACGATCGCGTCAAAGGTGGCCTGATCGTAGCCGACCAGGTCCATCTTGTTCACCGCCAGAACGATGTTCTTGATCCCGATCAGGTGGCACAGATACGAGTGGCGCCTGGTTTGGACCAGCACGCCTTTGCGCGCGTCGATCAGGATCACCGCAAGGTCAGCCGTGCTCGCGCCGGTCACCATGTTGCGGGTGTACTGCTCGTGCCCCGGGCAATCGGCGACGATAAACTTGCGCTTTTCGGTGTTGAAAAAGCGATAGGCGACATCGATCGTGATGCCCTGTTCGCGTTCTGCCGCAAGACCATCGACCAGCAGCGCGAAATCGATTTCCTGGCCTTGCGTCCCGACCTTCTTTGAATCCGCCTCCAGGCTTGCAAGCTGATCTTCAAAGATCATTTTGCTATCATAGAGCAGCCGCCCGATCAGCGTTGATTTGCCGTCGTCGACTGAACCGCAGGTGATGAACCGCAGCATGGTTTTGTGTTGATGCTGATCCAGATAGGCGTCGATATCTTCGGCGATCAGAGTCTCGGTGACGTAAGTGGGGCTATCCATCAGAAATACCCCTGCTGCTTTTTGATTTCCATCCCGGCGCCGCCAGCATCCTTGTCGATGGCGCGGCCTTGACGTTCGCTAGTGGTGGTCAGCAGGGTTTCCTGAATGATCTCCGGCAGGGTCTTCGCCGTGCTCTCAACCGCGCCGGTCAGCGGATAGCAGCCGAGCGTGCGGAACCGGATCGAGCGTTCCACCGGAACCTCGCCAGGGTTTAGCGGGAACCGCTCATCATCGACCATGAGCAGCATTCCGTCGCGCTCCACCGTCGGGCGTTTGTCCGCGAAATAGAGCGGGACGATCGGAATGTTGTTGAGGTGGATGTACTGCCAGACGTCCAGCTCGGTCCAGTTGCTGATCGGGAAGACGCGGATGCTCTCGCCCTTGTGCTTGCGGGCATTGTAGAGGTTCCACAGTTCCGGCCGCTGGTTCTTCGGGTCCCAGCCGTGACTGGCGCTGCGGAAGCTGAAGATCCGCTCTTTTGCCCGGCTCTTTTCCTCGTCGCGCCGCGCCCCGCCAAAGGCTGCGTCAAAGCCATATTTGTCGAGCGCCTGCTTGAGCCCCTCGGTCTTCCACATATCGGTGTGGAGCGCGCCGTGATCGAACGGGTTGATGCCCCGTTCGGCGGCTTCAGGGTTTTTGTAGACCAGCAGTTCCATTCCGCTTTCGGCCGCCATGCGGTCGCGCAGCTTGTACATTTCCTGAAACTTCCAGGTCGTATCAACGTGGAGTAGCGGAAACGGTGGCGGCGCGGGGTAGAAGGCCAGTCGGGCCAGGTGAAGCATCACCGCGCTGTCCTTGCCGACCGAATACATCATCACCGGGCGCGTCGCTTCGGCCACCACTTCGCGCATGATGTGGATGGCTTCTGCTTCGAGACGCTGGAGATGGGTGAGAGTACTGGTCACGGGTGTTCCCTTGCGCGCTGGCCATCAGACTGGCCAGCCGGCGATGCGCCTAGCCGATTTTGTGGGACACGTAGACCCCAAACAGGTGCGTGCAACTGCATGATTCCTATCCCCGATGAAACCCAGCTTTTGCGAACCGACTTGTGCGCCGTGCCGCCCCTTATACCGGGACCGTAATGTGTTTGCCCGCAAACACCGCCTGCCAGCTTTCGATTTCGGCCACAACGACGTCATCGGTGGCGTGGACCAGCTCGGCCACTTCGCCATAGTTGATCGCGCCTGCCGGGGCATGAGCCAGCAGATCAATTCGGCGCGAAATGGCGTCGAGCTTGGTGGCGGTGACCTTTGAAATCTCTCCAAACCGTTCGAAATCCCCGAAATAGCGGATCCCGGCGATCCCGGCACCAAAGGTGGGGAACATCACGCCGGCCACGGTGAAGTATTTCGACAGCTTGGTTACCAGAGCATCTGATAGCCAACCGGCGGCTTCAAAACCTGTCAAAACCAGGTAGATCGTGACGCTCACCACGGCGAACTGGAACAACCGTTCGGACAGGTGATCGAGCCGGTGATGTACCGTGGTCAGCCGCGCCGCTTTGCCAAAGTGATAGTCGCGTTGGCTGCGGACGTGATCGGCCAAGGGACCAGTTAGCACCCCGCGCAGATAGTCCTCGCTGATCACCATCCGCGGCAAGCCGACTCCGCGCAGAGCCTGCCGGGCATAGAATTCGGGCCAGTTGCTGTCCGCGCCGTTCGGCCAGCGCCCAGCCGGGCGCGCTGCCCCAACGATCAGCAGCAGCGGCGCGTG
>VFKS01000112.1 GCA_009885425.1 Novosphingobium sp. | reverse complement strand
GCGTAGCCAGGGCCTTCTGGATTACGCGCAGATTTGATCGTTTGCTTGCTGGATGGAGATAGGCCTTGGCCGCCGAACACCGAGTGCCTTTGCGCACGGTCATGTCCATCCGGCCAAACCCTTCCTGACGGAAACCGTTATAGTCTTCGGTCAGGCCATAGCCCGCCTCCTGTGCGGCATCGAGCCAGGCCTGATGCAGCGGATTGCGCAGCGTGCCGTAGGCGGTGGAAAGCGGACCATCGCCGCCGCGATATTCGTTGCCACCCTCGGCCCGCCCTTCGGCCCGTTTGAAGTAGGGCAAGACATCGGCGTAGCCCCAGCCACGGGCGCCCTCCTCATTTTTCCAGCGTTCGAAATCCAGCGCATTGCCGCGAACGTAGACCATCCCGTTGATCGAGGATGAGCCGCCCAGCCCCTTGCCGCGCGGACAGTTCAGCCGGCGGCCGTTCAGGTGCGGCTCGGGTTCGCTTTCATAGCCCCAGTTCCATCGCTTGGTATTCATCGGATAGGCGAGCGCGGCAGGCATCTGGATGAAGATCGAGCGGTCACTACCGCCGAATTCAAGCAGCAGGACGCGATTGGTCCCGTCGGCACTAAGCCGGTCGGCCAGGACGCAACCGGCCGACCCCGCACCGACGATGACGTAGTCGTAAGTCAGATCAGATGAAGCGATCATTGATTGGACTTGGCCGATCGATGCAGCGCAAGCAGGCCTTTGAGCGTCCCCCAGCACATCAGCAGCAAAACCAGAGCAAGGGGCAGCCCGGTAGCGATTGCCCCGGCCTGGAGCGAATTCAGACCGCCGCTCAGCAATAGCATCACGCCAATCCCGCCGACCGCAAACAGCCAGATCGCTTTTTGTCGCAGCGGCGTATCGGTCCGGCCACCGGCCGTCATCGTGTCGATCACCAGAGTGCCCGAATCCCAACCGGTGACGAAGAATATCAGGATCAACGCAATCGCAACGCTGGAGGTGATTTGGGCATAGGGGAGCGTACCAAGCAGCACGAACAGCTGGGTTTCGAGCGAAGCGTTCGCCAATTCCGGGGTCTGACCGTTGGCGATCTGGGCGATGCTGGCATCGCCGAAGATCGTCAGCCAGATGATTCCCAGCAGGCTTGGCGCGATCATCGCGCCGGCGATGAATTCCCGCACCGTCCGGCCCAGCGAGATGCGCGCCATGAACATTCCGACAAACGGCGCCCAACTGATCCACCAGGCCCAGTAATAGACCGACCAATCGTCATAGAAACCGGGATCACTGCGCCCGACCGGGTTGGACAGCGCGGGAAGGAGCTTGAGGTAGTTGACGATGTTGGCGGCGAAATTACCGAGTAATTGCAGCGCCGGTCCGGTCGCCAGGACGAACAGCAGCAATGCTGCGGCCACCCACATATTGGCCTCGCTCAGGATCCGGATCCCGCGATCGATCCCGCCGCGCACCGAGAGAAAAGTGATAATGGCCATCATCGCGATCAGACCGAGGATTGCGGTGGGCGAGCTGGGTATCGCGTAAAGATAGGTAATCCCGGCCATCGCCTGCTGCGCCCCGAGCCCGAGCGAAGTGGCAAGGCCAAAGATCGTCGCGAGGACGGCCAGCACTTCGATCAGATCGCCGGCGCGGCCCCAGACCGCCTTGCCGAAGATCGGATAAAAGGCCGACCGCATCGAAAGCGGCATATTGAAATCATAGGCAAAAACAGCAAATGCCAGCCCGGTTACAGCGAAGATTGCCCAGGGATGGAGCGACCAATCGAAGATCGTCGCGGCCATGGCCAGGCTTCGCGCCGCCACCGGATCGCCGACCGCGCCGCCCAACGGCGCCCCGGCACCGCCGGCCAGTGACGAAGCATAGTGGGTTACCGGTTCGCCCACGCCATAGAACACCAGGCCAATCCCCATGCCTGCGCCAAACAGCATCGAAAACCACGACAGCCGCGAATAATCGGGCGAGGCCCCTTTGCCGCCGAGCCTGATCTTGCCCAGCGGCGACAGCGCCACCACGATGCAAAACAGCAGCAGCAGGTTGCCGACTGACATCAAGAACCAGTCGAAATGCGCAACCACGCCGCTGCGCATGGCCGCAAACAGCTCGGCTGATGATTGGGGCGCAATCACACTGTAGATAATCACTGCGAGCGAGATCAGCGCCGTGGGAAGGAACACCGCCGGATTGACAATCATGCCTTTCCAGCGCCGGTTGGACTGGCCGTAGGCTCCGGGATCGATATCCTTGGACCAGTCCGACATGATTTCCCCCTTAGCGCAGCTGTCCCGCTGCAGTTTCCAATGCTGTTCTGAACCAAGGGGCGAAGCTGCGCCATACTTCGACTTCGAACCGGTTATCGCCCGTGCGAAGCAGGACGATTTCCACTGTCTCGAACACGGTGCGCGTGGCCCGGCCGGCGGTAAACCGATCGAGATCCAGCGGACAACCTGCAGCGAGTACTTCTGCCGCGCGTGGCCCTTCGACGATCAGGCAGACCGAACGTTCGCTGACCTCGGTTATCGCCACCGGCAAACCTGACCCCAAGGAAAGCTTCGTTCCAGCGGGCGCCCGCAACAACCATTCGTCTGGGCCAAGACAGGCTGCGCCAGCCTGGATCGCTCCAATTTGCCGCGGCAACTTGAAGCCAAGCAGCTGCTCGAGCACTTCTGGCTGGCGCGCTCGCAGCGAGAAACGGGCCATTGGCCCAGCCAAGCTTAGCCTGACGCCTTCACTGACAAAATCGAGACCCGAAACCGGATCGGTGCGGACCAGAGCTTCAGACATGCAGCCGCGCTCCTTCAGGATCGTAAAACACGGTGCCGCTGATCCTGGCGCTGATCACGCGGTCCGGCATCGGCACATAGAGCACTTCGCCGATCCGCTGCTGACCACCAGCGACCAGCGCCAGAGCGATCGAACGGCCGAGCGCCTCGCTCCAATAAGCCGAGGTGACATGGCCGATCATGGTCATCGGCACCGCTTGGGCGGGATCGGCCACGATTTGCGCGCCTTCCTCTAGCACGACCGTGGGATCATCGGTCAGCAATCCGACCAGCTGCTTGCGTCCCGGCGCCACAATATCGGAGCGGGACAGGCTACGCTTGCCGACAAAATCGGGCTTTTTCTTGCCGACCGCCCAGTCGAGCCCGGCATCATACGGCGTAACCGTGCCGTCGGTATCCTGCCCGACGATAATGAAGCCTTTCTCGGCGCGCAGCACATGCATCGCCTCGGTCCCGTAGGGCGTAATCCCATAGGCCGCGCCGTCAGCGATCAGCCGTTCCCACAGCGCGCGGCCATAGGCGGCGGGCACGTTGATCTCGAACCCCAGCTCGCCAGTAAAGCTGACCCGGAACAGCCGGGTCGGCACCCCGCAAATGGTGCCTTCGCGGATCGCCATGTGCGGGAACGCGTCGGCCGACAGGTCGATCCCCTCGACCAGCGGCGCGAGCAGCTTGCGCGCCATCGGCCCCTGCAGCGCGATTACCGCCCATTGTTCGGTAGTGCTGGTCAGCCAGACATCGAGGTCGGGCCATTCGGTCTGGAGGTAATCTTCCATCGTGTTCAGCACCCGCGCTGCGCCGCCGGTGGTGGTGGTCAGATGGAATCGATCCGCCGCCAGCCGCGCCGAAACACCGTCGTCAGTTATGAACCCGTCTTCCTTCAGCAGCAGGCCATAGCGGCATCGGCCCGGCTCCAGCGCTTTCCACGGATTGGTGTACATACGGTTGAGGAATTCGGCGGCATCAGGCCCGACTACTTCGATCTTGCCGAGTGTCGAGGCATCGAAGATCCCCACGGATGAACGGACCGCGCGGCATTCGCGGTTCACTGCCGCGAGCATGCCCTCTCCGCCTTGCGGGAAATAGCGCGCACGGCGCCACTGTGCGACCAGCTCGAACACCGCGCCATTTTCCTCGGCCCAGCTATCGATGCCGGTCTTGCGAGTCGGCTGGAACAGGGCGCCTTGAGCGTGCCCGGCCAGGGCTCCGAAAGACTGCGGGGTATAGGGTGGGCGGAAGCTGGTGAGGCCAATGTCCACCACCGGGCGGCCCAAGGCCTGCGCGGCAATCTGCAGCCCGTTGAGGTTCGAGGTCTTGCCCTGATCGGTGGCCATACCGGTGGTGGTATAACGCTTGATATGCTCAATCGACTTGAACCCCTCGCGCACCGCAAGGCGGATATCCTTGGCGGTCACGTCGTTCTGGAAATCGACGAACGCCTTGATCCGGCTCTGATCGCGCGGTGTCGGCAGGCTATCCGTCACCAGCCCGCTGCCAAAGCTCCATTTGCCCGAACAAGCGCCGACGCAGCGGACCGCTTCATTAGGCTGATCCGGCACGTAGGCGCCCAGATCGTCGCGCCAGGCAAGGGAGCCCTTGCTGTGCGACCAAAGGTGCACGCTGGGTGTCCAGCCGCCTGCCATCAGCAGTGCATCGCAAGCGAGCAGCGCTGCGCCCGCGCCATCATTGCGGGCAATGGTCACGCCTTTGACCGCGAGCCGACCATGAACGTCGATCACGCTGTGGCCCAGCTCCACGGCAATCCCCAGCACCTGCGCTTCGCCCAGCAGTGCCGCGTCCACGCTTTCACGCAAATCGATGATCGCCGCCACGCCAACCCCGGCACGGGCCAGAGCAAATATGTCACGCCAACCGCTATCGTGCGCCGCCATCAGCGCGACTGACCGGCCCACCGCCACCCCGTAGCGCTGGAGCAAAGTCCGCGCTGCCGAGGCCAGCATGACACCGGGCACATCATTGCCCGCAAACACCAGCGGGCGCTCGATCGCGCCTTGGGCGAGGACTACTTCGTCGGCGCGGATCCGCCACAGTTTCTCGCGTGCACCGTCAGCCGGATGCGGCAGATGATCGGTCAGGCGTTCGACTGCGCCGACGAAATTATCGTGGTAATAGCCGAACGCGGTCGTGCGGCGCAGGATGGTGATATTGGGCGCAGCGGCCAGATCCTTGAGGCTTTCTTCCAGCCACTTCCACAGCGCCGGATCGGACAGCGCGCCGCCGCCTGCCTCATCCTGCTCGTCGAGCAGAACCACCCGCTTGCTGGTGCCGCTGGCTTCGAGCGCGGCATCGATCCCGGCCGGACCAGCGCCGACGATCAGCAAATCGCAATGCGCGTAAGTGGCGCCATAATGATCGGGGTCGATTTCAGTGGGCGCTTCGCCAAGGCCGGCCATCCGCCGGATCGCGGGTTCATAGAGCCGGTCCCAGAACGAGCGCGGCCACATGAAGGTCTTGTTGTAGAAGCCCGCTGGCAGGAACATCCCCAACCGATCGTTGATCGCACCAAAGTCGGTCTTGAGCGAGGGCCAGCGGTTCTGGCTTGTGGCGCTCAGCCCTTCGTGAAGCTCGACGCTGGTCGCACGCAAATTTGGCGTGAACCGGCCCGGACCGCGCGTGACCGAAACCAGCGCATTGGGCTCTTCACTACCCGCGCCGAGCAGACCGCGCGGCCGGTGATACTTGAACGACCGGCCCAGCAGCATCACGCCATTCGCCAGCAATGCCGAAGCCAACGTATCCCCGGCATAGCCTTGGTAGGTCACTCCATCGAAGCTGAAACTGACCGGCTGGCTGCGATCGATCCGCCCCCCCTGGTCAAGCCGAAACCCGCTCATCGGCGCGGCTCCCCGGCTTTGTAGGTAGCCTCGAACTTGTCGGTAGCGGTATCGCGCACCGCGTTGAAGAACCGCCCGCAACCGTGGATGTGGCGCCAACGTTCATGGTGGCGGCCGCGCGGGTTGGACCGGATGAACAGGTAGCGCTGCCACTCTTCGTCGCTCATCAGCGATGGATCGGGCGGGCGGACGATGTGCGCTTCGCCGGCGTAGGCAAATTCGATCTCGGCGCGCGCCTCATCGCAATAGGGACAGTGGATCAGCAGCATTTCAATGCGCCACTGCGGCGGCTGCCGCCTCATCGATCAGGCGGCCGGTGCGAAACCTGTCGAGATTGTAAGGGGCATTGATCGGATGCGGCTCGTCCTTCGCCATGGTGTAGGCGAGCAAGTCGCCCGCGCCGGGGGTCGCCTTGAAGCCGCCTGTGCCCCAGCCGCAATTGACGTAGAGGCCTTTGACGGGCGTCTTGCCAAGGATCGGCGAGCGATCCGGCGTAACGTCAACGATCCCGCCCCAGGTCCGCAGCATTCGCATCCGCCGGAAGATCGGGAAGATTTCGCAAATCGCGGCCAGCGTATGCTCGACGATATGGAGCGCGCCGCGCTGTGAATAACTGACGTACTGATCGGTGCCCGCTCCGATTACCAGTTCGCCCTTGTCCGACTGGCTCATGTAGGCATGAACAGTGTTGGACATGACCACGCAGGGAAACACCGGCTTGACCGGCTCGGAGACGAGCGCCTGCAGTGGATAGCTTTCAAGCGGAAAATCGAGCCCGGCCATCTGCATGATGACCGAACTGTGCCCAGCCGCCGAGACGCCGATCCGCTTGGAAGCGATGAAACCGCGGGTCGTTTCGACCCCTTCGACCGCGCCATCGGCACCGCGGCGGATCCCGGTGACGGCGCAGTTCTGGATGATATCGACACCCAGCGCCGCAGCAGCGCGGGCATAGCCCCAGGCCACTGTATCATGCCGCGCGGTTCCGCCGCGCCGCTGCAGCGCCGCGCCCAGCACGGGATGGCGGGCGTCTGGCGAAATGCTGAGCGGAGGGCAGTATTCCTTGGCCTGCTCTGCGCTCAGCCATTCATTGTCGACACCGTTCAGCCGGTTGGCATGGATGTGGCGCTTGAAGCTTTGGACATCATGAACATTGTGCGCCAGCATCATCACGCCGCGCTTGGAATACATCGTGTTGTAGTTCAGTTCCTGGCTCAGCCCATCCCACAGTTTGAGCGCGTGATCATAGAGGTGCGCGCTCTCATCATAGAGGTAGTTCGAGCGGATGATGGTGGTGTTGCGCCCGGTGTTTCCGCCGCCCAGCCAGCCCTTTTCGATCACCGCAACCTTGGTGATCCCGTATTTCTTGGCCAGATAATAGGCCGCGCCCAGCCCATGCCCGCCGGCGCCGACGATGATTGCATCATAGTCCGGTTTCGGACTGGCATCGGGCCATTGCTCGGGCCAGCTCTGATGCCCGCCAAGCGCCTTGGCGAACAAGCTGAACGCACTGAACCGGGTCATCCGCGCACCTTTTCTAATGCCGCTTTGGCCCGGTCGACATAGAAATCCTTGAAATCCTCAACCAGCTTCTCTTCCACCGCATAGGGTCCCTGACGATATCCGTCGGTCGCAATCCCGAGATGGTTGAGCTGCGAAAAGCGGCTATCCTGATCGTTCGTCGTACGCCACAGCGCTGCGATGTGATCGGGTTCGTAGTCCACCCCTTCGACTGCGTCTTCGTGCACCAGCCAACTGGTGCGCAGCAGCGTCTGTCCGGAAGACAGCGGCGTGAGCGAGAAGGTCACGACATGATCGCAGCAGAAATGATGCCAGCTGTTAGGCTGGGTCCAGACCGACAGACTGGAGCTCTCCGGCTCCGTGAACGGCCCGATCAGCTTTTGGCAGGCGAGCTTGCCGTCGATCGATTGTGTCACCGCGCCGTTCGCCAGCGGCAGCCGCGCCACCCGGTGCCACCAGCCTTCGGGGAACTCGATCAGCTCGCGGAAAATTCCCATGTCTTGCCACTGGGCGCGCTTGGCCTCGACCATCGCATCAAACGCCCGGTCATCGACCACATCGCTTGTCCCATCTTCGGGCAGACCTTTGCCGAAGCCATAAGTGCCCAGCACGCTGATCAATTCCGGATGCCCGGCATCGCAGTGATAGCACTCGCGATTGTTCTCCATCACGAGCTTCCAGTTGGCGTCTTCGATCAGGTTATCCTGCACCGCGACCTTGCATTTTTCGAGGTCGTATATCGCGATCTGGTCGATAATATCGGCCCTGACCCGGTCAATCGGTGGCGGATTGTCGGCCATGCAGATGAAAATCAGTCCGCCGATGTTTTCGAGCGCGACCGGCGTGAGACCGTGGTCAGCCTTGTCAAAATCCTCCGCCATGCTGCGGGCGGCTAGCAGCGTTCCATCAAGGCCGTAGGTCCACTGGTGATAGGGACACATCAAGCGCGGGACGCGCCCGCGCTGCTGCTCGCAAATACGCGAGCCGCGGTGGCGGCAAGAATTCCAGAATGCCCGCACCTGCTGATCGCGTCCGCGCACGATGATGATCGAATTGCTGCCGAGTTCGAACAGGAAGTAGTCGCCCGCCTGCTTCACGTGCGCGACAGTGCAGGCATAGAGCCAGACCGATTTGAGCATGACATCGGCATCGAACTGGAACGCGGCCTCGCTGACATAGAGCTCGCGCGGCAGGGTATGGCCGGGGCGATCCTGGCTCAACCATTGGGCAATCGGTTCAAAGTGCGACATCGGGTCAGCTCCGCAGCGCAAGGTTGTCCGGATCGAACGGCGAATCGACAATGACAGTTGCCTTGAGCCGCTTGCCTAGAATGATCACTTCAAGCTCGGTGCCCGGTTCGCCCAGCTGCGGCGTGATCATGGCCAGTGCCAGGCTCTTACCGCAGCGCCAGCCATAGCCGCCCGAGGTCACCCGTCCGACCAGCTCCTCGCCTTGATAGATCGGTTCGGAACCGCGCGCGTCAGCGTCGGTGATCCCGTGGACTTCCAGGGTTACCAGCCGGTTCGCCAGCCCTTGATCGCGCCAGGTCAGCAAGGCCTCCTTGCCAAAGAAATCCGGCTTCTTGAGGCTGATGAAGCGATCTAGCCCGCTTTCATGCGCCGAATATTCCACCGACAGTTCGCGCGGGATCAGCTTGTAGCTCTTTTCCAGCGCCATCGCCGTCATCGCCCGGATCCCGAACGGCTTGATATCGAACTCCGCGCCGGCTGCCATCAGCTTGTCGAAGATGTAGTTCTGCTGCTCGATCGGGTGGTGAATTTCCCAGCCCAGTTCGCCGATGAAGTTGACCCGCAGCGCATCGACCTGGGCCGCGCCGAGGCTGATCCGCTGCCCGGTCAGCCAGGGAAACGCTGCGTTCGAAAGATCGGCATCGGTCAACTTGGCCAGGACATCGCGGCTGCGCGGCCCGGCCAGAACCAGCACGCCCATCGCCGTGGTCAAGCGCTCCATCCGCACCAAGCCATCGCCCGGCAGGGCCTTGCGCAGATAGTCATGATCGTGCCGTTCATAGGCTCCTGCCGAAACAAGATAATAGCGCTGCGGCGCAATCTTGTAGACGGTGAATTCGGCGCGCACCCCGCCTTTTGCGGTGAGCAGGTAAGACAGCGAAACCCGGCCGAGCTTCTTGGGCACCGCATTGGTCAGCAGGCCACCCAGCCAGGCCTCGGCCCCGGGACCGGAGATTTCGCACTTGGCGAAGGCGCTCATGTCCTGGAGGCCAACCTTTTCGTGGACGTGCCGGCATTCATTGCCGACATATTCGAAATAGTTGGAGCGGCGGAACGACCACTTCTCGCGGATCGGCGCGTCGTCGCCGGTCACTGGATGGTTATGGCCCAGCAGCACGTCGGGCCGGTCGAGATCGGCTTCGCTCAACGCATAACCTTCGGGCGCAAACCAGTTGGGGCGTTCCCACCCGAACACCGAACCGAACACCGCGCCGAGCTCCTTCATCCGGTCGTAACACGGCGTGCGCCGCAACGCGCGGGCGGCTTCGCGCTCTTCATCGGGATAATGCACGGTGAAGACCTTGGCGTAGGCTTCCTCGTTCTTCGCAATCAGGTAGCCGCGCCCGGCGTAATCGCCGAAGCGGCGCGGATCGACCCCCATCATGTCGATGGTCGGTTCACCATCGACAATCCAGTGCGCCAGCTGCCACCCCGCGCCGCCGGCCGCGGTGACCCCGAAGCTGTGGCCTTCATTGAGCCAGAAATTCCTCAGCCCCCACGCCGGGCCGACGATCGGCGACCCGTCGGGCGTATAAGCGATCGCCCCGTTATAGACCTGCTTGATGCCAACCTCGCCAAACGCAGGCACGCGTTGCATCGCTGCCAGAACGTAAGGCTCAAGCCGTTCAAGCGCGTCGGGGAACAGTTCGTATTCGCTCTGGGCTGCGGGACCATCGACATAGCAGGCCGGCGCGCCGAGTTCGTAAGGGCCGAGCAGCAGCCCGCCGGCTTCCTCGCGCATGTAGTAGCTGGCGTCGGCTTCGCGCAGCACCCCCATCTCTGGCAGCCCCAGACGTTTGCGCTCCATGATCGCGGGATGCTGTTCGGTGACGATGTACTGATGTTCGACCGGGATCACCGGGATATCGAGGCCAACCATCGCCCCGGTTTGCCGGGCAAAGTTGCCCGAGCAGGAAATCACATGTTCGCACGTGATTTCACCCTGATCGGTCGCAACCAGCCATTCGCCCGACGGCAGCTGGGTGATGCCGGTTACCGCGGTGTTGCGATAAATCGATGCCCCGCGCAGCCGCGCGCCTTTGGCCAGCGCCTGAGTCAGATCAGCGGGCTGGATATAGCCGTCGTCGGGATGCTGGATCGC
>VFKS01000444.1 GCA_009885425.1 Novosphingobium sp. | reverse complement strand
TTGAACCCTATGCCTCGCTGTCGACCACAGTCGGTCCGGCCACCGCAAAGGTTGGCGTCAGCTATGCCTGGGCACAAGACGCGCTTGGCGGCGATGACAGTTCTTATGTTTTCACCGATTTGGGCGTTGGTATTCCCAACACCCCGGTCAGCCTCAACGCTCACCTCGGTTACACCGATGGCGCGCTTTCGCCCAAGCTGCTGACCGGCGTCAGCACCGATGGCGGGTTCGACTATTCGATCGGCGCGACTGCCAACGTGACCAAGAACCTCTCGGTCGGCGTGCAGTATGTCGGCGTTGACGGCAATTCGATCGATGGCTTCTCGAACGATGCCGTTGTCGGCACTGTAAAATTTGCGTTCTAAGCTTCGGCTGACAGCAAAACTGAAAAGCCCGTTCCGGCTTGTCCGGGGCGGGCCTTTCGCGTTATGGTCCGTTCCATGACCAAATTCCTCCATTCGATGATCCGGGTTACTGATCCCGACGCCACCGTCGCCTTTTTCGCACTGATCGGCGTTAACGAGGTGCGCCGATTTTCGAGCGAGCAGGGCCGCTTCACCCTGATCTTTCTGGCGGCGCCGGGGGAAGAAGGCCTGGCAGAGGTTGAGCTGACCCACAATTGGGACCCGCAGGACTATGATGGCGGCCGCAATTTCGGCCACCTCGCCTACCGAGTGGAGGATGTCTACGCGACCTGTGCGGCGCTGCAGGCGGCGGGGCACATCATTCACCGGCCCCCGCGCGATGGCCACATGGCATTCGTGAAATCACCGGATGGGATCTCGGTCGAATTGCTGCAAGACGGCCATCTGCCGCCGCAAGAGCCGTGGGCGAGCATGGAAAATGTCGGCAGCTGGTAAGCGCGACTACGCTGGTTTTGAGGCCAGGCGCAGGACCAGATAGCCCCCCAAGGCCGAAAGCAGTGAGCCGAACAGCACGCCCAGCTTTGCTTCATCGACCAGTGCGGGCTGACCTGGAAAACCAAGCTGCGTGATAAACAGGCTCATCGTAAAGCCAATCCCGCACAGTAGCGCCATACCCCACAGCTGCGCCCAGCTGGCCCCGGCGGGCGGCTGGGCGAGGGCAAAGCGGCGCGCTGCCCAGATTGCCCCCAGAATGCCGATCTGCTTGCCCAGCAGCAGGCCCAGCGCAATGCCCAGCGGTAGCGGTGCCAGCACGTCAGCCAGGGACAATCCCGCAAGCGACACCCCGGCATTGGCAAATCCGAACAGCGGCACAATCAGATAGGCGCTGAGGGGGGCCAGTGCGTGCTCCATTCGCAGCAACAGGCTGTCTCCGTGCCGGTCCAGTCCCAGTGGAACGGTCAGCGCCGCGAGCACCCCGGCGACGGTGGCGTGAACCCCCGAATTTAGCACCGCGAACCACAAGGCCGCGCCCAGCAGGGCATAGGGCAGCGCGCGCTTCTCGCCCTTTCGGTTCAACCAGACCAGCGCGCCGAGCAGGGCCACGGCCAGTGCCAGCCAGCCCAGTTTCAACGTGGCGGTGTAAAACAGCGCAATGATCGCGACCGCGCCCAGATCATCAACGATCGCCACGGTCAGCAGAAACAGCCGCAGGCTGGGCGGGGCGCGCCTTCCGATCAGGCCCAGCACACCCAGAGCAAAGGCGATATCGGTCGCCGCTGGGATCGCCCAACCGGGTTGCAGGCTGGGATCGAATCCGGCCACCGCCAGATAGATCAGCGCCGGGACCACCATCCCCGCCGCCGCGGCCATCACCGGTAGCCGCCGCCGCGCCGGCGTGGCCAGTTCGCCGTCCAGTACTTCGCGTTTGATCTCCAACCCGACCACGAAGAAGAACAGCGCCATCAAGGCATCGTTGATCCACAAATGCGCCGTGTCCAGCTTGGCAATCGGCGTCCACGCCAGCGATCCGTGGAAGAACGCGTGATAGCCGTGGGCAAGCGGTGAATTGGCCGCGATCATTGCCAGTACCGCGACCGCGATCAGCAGAATCCCGGCCCCGGCCTCTCCGCCGAACAGGCGGATCGCCAGAGCTACGAGTGGGGAAAAAGCATGGCGCTTGCGTGTCATGGGCCGCAAATCGCGCAAATCGAGCAGGCTGACAATCAAAACCGTTCGCCACCGATCGAACGGTCGCAGAGACCGCCGCGAAGCCCGCGAATCGCAACCCCGCAGCCATTGGAGTTTTCAATGGTCGGAACGGGAATTACTTGGCTCTGATAATAGTTTGAGACTAAATTGGCGTTTTAAAGACGTTCAATATGACCCGTGCAATGATCTGATTGCAACCACTTGGGAATGCCGATAGGCTTGTCGCTTGGGGTTACTGGCAGGGGCGGCGCAGCGGCATGGTCGGGGCGGTTTCAGGGATGCAGGATGTGTTTGAATGGCTGATGCTGTTCGAGCGTGAGCTGCTGGCTTTTGCCGCCTTCTGGTTCTGCATCGGCCTGATCGATGAATTTGCGATTGATCTGACCTGGCTGTGGCTGCGGATGACCGGCCGGGCCCGGACTGCGCAGCTGCCAGTCGGTTATGGGGCAGAGCCGCTTTCAGGGCAGGCCGCGGTGCTGATCCCGGCCTTTCAGGAAGCGCCCGTGGTGGGCACCACCATCACCCATATGCTGGCAGCCTGGCCGCAACGGGACTTGACGATTTATGTCGGCTGTTACCGGAACGATGCCGCCACGCTGGCAGCCGCCAGCGCAGCGGCCGAGGGGGACTCGCGGGTCCGGGTGGTTGTCCACGGGGTCGCAGGACCAACCACCAAGGCCGATTGCCTCAACCGTCTTTACCGCGCACTGGCTGCCGATGAGGCGCGATCGGGCCGCAGCTTTACCAGTGTGATCCTGCACGATGCCGAAGATATGGTCCATCCGGCCGCGCTGCAGGCGATTGATGCTGCATTGGTGCTGCGTGATTTCGTGCAATTGCCAGTGCGGCCCGAATTGCAGCCCGGCTCGCGCTGGATTGCCGGGCACTATGCCGATGAATTCGCCGAAACCCATGCCAAGGCGATGCTGGTCCGCGCGGCCGTGGGGGCTCCGCTTCCTGCTGCCGGAGTTGGCTGCGGCTTTTCCCGCCTGGCCTTGGGGGAACTGGCTGAGCGCCGGAATGCAGAGGGTGAAGCAGGCCCATTCGCCCCCGAATGTCTGACCGAGGACTATGAGCTTGGCTTGGTCCTCTCGCAGGAAGGGCGTGGTAGTGCGTTTCTGCGGCTGCGCGATGATGCCGGCGCGCTGGTCGCAACCGGATCCTATTTTCCCGATCGGCTCGATGCCGCGGTCCGCCAGAAGACCCGCTGGATCCACGGCATCGCATTCCAGGGCTGGGACCGGATGGGCTGGAGCGGCAATGGCGTGGAGCTATGGATGGCGCTGCGGGATCGGCGCGGACCGCTGACGGCCATTGTTCTGGCTGCTGCCTATCTGCTGCTGATTGTCGACGCGCTGCTGCTGGGCGCCCGGGTGGCGGGCTATGGCAGTCCACCGCCGCTGTCTGCCCCGCTCAAGGCGATGCTGCTGATCAGTTTTGGCGGCTTTGTGTGGCGGGCAAGCCTTCGCGCCCTGTTTACCGCCCGCGAATATGGGCCAGTCGAGGCGGTCTATGCTGTGCTGCGGATTCCTTTGGCCAATATCATTTCGATCATGGCGGGACGACGCGCGATCGTGGCTTATTTCCGTTCGCTGCGCACTGGCAAGGTTGTCTGGGACAAGACCACGCATGACCGGCATCCAGCCAGTGTCACCGTGCGGACAGGCTTGCAAAGGAGCGGCGCGTGAAATTGCCCCAGCGCACCGCGCGCCGCGGTCAACCGCTCTACGCCCTCGCCATCCTCATGTTGGTGTGGATTGGCGTCAGAACAGCGGTTTGGGCCGGTGCTACGAGCTATTCGGTTGAGCCGATCGCTGCCAAGGCCACGGTGCCGACTGTACCAGTGGCTGGCCCGGATCAAACTCCTGCGGCCGCGGAACCTGCCGCGCCCCAGCTTGCCCCTGCGCCGCCCACTCAGGCCGCTCCGCCAATCATGCGCTATGAGCCCGAGCCGCTCCCGTCGCCCACCTTGGCGGCTCCGCAAGCGGTTCCGCCAAAACTGGCCGCCGATCACTTGCTGCTGCTTCAAGCCGGCGTTTCGGCGATGCCGTTGCCTGAAAATGCGACTGCCGCCGACCAATCGATCAGCCGGCCTCCGGTGCCCTATTTGCCCACTGCCGGGACCGAAGCGCGCCGCTGGTCAGGCGATGGCTGGCTGCTGTGGCGCCAAGGTGGGGTTGGCTACAACCTGCCCGGTGCAGGATTGCCAGGCGCCAGCCTGACCTCGGGCGCCTATGGCGGAAGCCAAGCTGGACTGGTGCTGCGCTATCGACTGGCTCCCAGCAGCGCACTGCGACCGACGCTGTACCTGCGCGCCAGCACCGGACTGCACTATCCGCGCGGTGAGGAACTTGCCGCCGGTTTCGCTTTGCGACCGCTGGGCAAAGTGCCCGTTGCGGTGATGGGTGAAGGGCGGGTGACCCGCACGACCAATGGCACCTTAGTGCGCCCGGCGATTGCGGTGGTCAGCGAACTTCCGCCCGCGAAGCTGCCGCTGGGCCTCAGAGGTGAGGCTTATGCCCAGGCCGGCTGGGTAGGGGGCAAGGACCAGACCCCGTTCATCGATGGTCAGGCCCGGATCGAAAAACCGGTCGTGCGCAGCGGAGCGATCGAAATGCGGCTGGGCGCAGGGGCCTGGGGCGGGGCGCAGAAGGG
>VFKS01000137.1 GCA_009885425.1 Novosphingobium sp. | reverse complement strand
CGCGTTTCTGGCGCAACTGAGCGCGGCTGGGTTCCTTGACGGCGGCTAATCCCTGGCACCTGCGCGGGCGCACGGTGGAGGCGATGGCGGCGCTGATCGCGGCGCGCGGCGTCATCGCAATGGCGCCGCTGGAGCGCTGGCGCGGGCGGTTCGGGCTGGCCGGACCGGTCACGCCTGCGGCGCTGGCTGAGGCCTGGCGGCTAGCCGCGCACGTCCGGCGCGGGGCCGGGCGCCTGCCGTTTACCGCCAAATGCCTGCCGCAAGCATTGGCGCTCAGCCGGATGCTGCGCCGCCGCGGAATCGCCCACCGCCTAATCATCGCCGCCCGCCCGGATGCTGCGCGGACTGGTGCTGATGATCTCCACGCCTGGATCGAAGTCGATGGCACTATCGTGCTGGGCGACTTGCCCGGCCCTTGGTTGCTGTTGTTCAGCTTGCCTTAAACCACAATGCTGCACTTGCTATTGCCGCGAAAATCAGAGATAAAGCTGGCAAATCCGTTATCTGGATCAATTTGGAGATTACACCCGTGAGCAAGATCGCCCAAACCGACATGCGCTGGACCAAGCCCGAGCTCGTCAAGCTTGGCACGTTGAAGGACGTGGCCGGCAGCAATGCCGTCAATGCCAACGGCTCTTCGTCCAATCCGCTTAATGTCAACGCTTCCTGAGCGGCTGCGCGGACCACAACTATCTGGTAATAAGCTGACGTGCTGGCTTTCTTTGCCGGTGCAGGCAGCGCTGATCCGCGCTTGGCCGAAGGGGTTGCCAAAAGCCTCGGGCTGATCGTCGGCATGGCCGCGCGCAATTGCTGTGTTGCGAACGCTAGTTATGCAAGCCTGCCACCTGTTGAAAGCCTACCGCCCCGGTCGGGCCGCGCGCGGCATCGCTGGCCCGCGTGGAGCCCAGCGCAGAGCTCATCTGGCAAGCAGGTTCTGTTCCATGGCTGGCTCGACAATTGCGCGGCGCTCGCTGCCGAACTGGGGATTGCTACGTACGATCCTGCCGCGGTCTATGGCGCGGCGGTAGATCGCTGGGGCGATGAAGCCGACAATCACGCCGAGGGACATTACTGCGCGATCGTCCACGATCCGGCGGCAGGCGCGGCGCGGCTATCGCGTGCGGCGCTGCGGGCCCCGCCGCTGCACTATTTCCATACCTCCAGCAGCATCGGCGCCGCTTCGGTTCCGCGCTGCCTTGAAGCCATGGGGCTTGGGCGCCGCCTTAACCAGCGCAAGCTGATCGATGCACTCTATTTCAACCCGACCGAAGAAGCCGGCTTTCTGGAAGGATCGTGGCGGGTCGGGTTGGGGCAGGTGGTCCATCTGACCCCCGGTCACCGCCACACGCTGCGCTATTATGATCCGCTCACGTTCAAGCTCGGCTGGCGCACAGGCGATCCGGCTGAACTGATTGCCGAGGTCGACCGGCTGCTCGAGGAGGCCTGCCGGGTCGCAATTGCCGGAGCGCGCCAACCGGCCCAGACGCTGTCAGGCGGGCTTGATTCAACCAATGTTGCGGTTCGGTTGCTGCGGGTTTTGCCGCCCACGCACCGGCTCAAGACGCTGACTTTCACCCCCTCGCCGGGCTACGATCAGACCCCTGTTCCGTTCCAAAATCTGGATGAACGGGGGGTGGTAGAGGCTTTTGCGGCCGGCCACCCCCGGCTCGATCCGCACTTCACCGACAATGCCGGGGTGCAATTCGATCACAAGCTGGATCAGTTGCTGCTGGCGATGGGCACTGGCCAGGCCTGCACTTCGGTCAATTTCCGCTATCACGGAATCTTCGATCTGGCCGCGCAGCAGGGTTGCGACCGGGTGCTGACCTGCGACATGGGCGAACAGACTTTCAGTGCGCTGGGCGACTGGGGCTATGGCGAGTTTCTGCGCCGGGGCAAATGGATGCGGCTGACTGAGGCGTTGCGGGCCGACACTTTTGGTCAGCGCTCGATGCTGCGCAGACTGCTCAGCCGGGCGCTGATCCCTTCGTTGCCCTATGGCCTGTGGAAGCTCTGGAAAGCGCTCCGGGGCGAGGATACTGCGCCGCAAAACCTCGACATAGCTGGTCTGACCGAGGCTTCGCTGACCGATCACGCGGTGATCGAACGCGCCCGCAAGGCCGGGGTCAGCTATGAACGCGATCAGTATGGCTATCGCCACGAAAGCCTGACCGACAGCATGGCCCGTGGTGACATCGAAAGTTCAGACTGGCTGCAGGCGATGGAGCAAATTTACGAGGTGCGGCTGCGCGATGTCCCCGCCTACCGCCCGCTGCTCGAATTCTGCCTCTCGCTACCGACGGAAATGTTCCTGCGCGAGGGTCAGATCCGCTGGTTGGCGCGGGAACTGGCGCGCGGGATCATGCCGGAAGAGCAGCGCCTGAGCCGATTGGTCGGAACCCAATATGCCGATTGGCACGCGCTGCTGACCCCGCGGGTGGCGGAAATGCGGGAGGCCCTGCGGGTCGCGCGCGAGGACCCAGACTTGTCGTTCCTCGATTTCGAACAGTTGGAGCACACGCTCGACACCTGGCCCGAGCAATCGACCCTGGACGACGAGGTCTATTTCCCCTGCGCTTATACCCTGCCGCGCGCGCTGACCATGATCCGCTATGTGCAGTTCATGACCGGCCGTAACGCTGCTAGATAGGCCCGATGGCCAATCCCGAACTGACCTTGCGCAAAGCAGTCACCCGTACCGGCTGGCGCCGCGCCGGGGTGCTTGGTGCATTGATGGCAGCGGCGGCGCTGACTGAAGGGTTGGGACTGGTCCTGCTGGTGCCAATGCTGGCGGCCTTGGGAGCGGCCGATCAGGGCGGTTTGCCGGCTTGGTTGGCGGCCTTGCTGCCGAGCCAGCTGGCGCCGCTGTTGGCGCTGTTCGTGGTGCTGGTGGTGCTACGCGCCGGTCTGGCGGGCCTGCGCAATCTGGCGCAATTGCAGTTTGAAGTGGCCATGGTCGATGGGTTGCGCAACCGCGCCTGGTCGGCCCTGCTCCATTGCGACTGGCGGGTGCTGGCGCCGCTCAGCCGGTCGGACAGCACGGCGCTGCTGGTGGGTGAGATTGACCGGATCGGGCTGGGAGTAAACCAGTTGCTCGGCGCGCTGACCCAAGCGGTGACATTGGCAGCAATTGCGCTGGCCGCGCTGGCAATCTCGCCGCTAGCGGCGGGACTGGCGGCGTTCGGCGGGCTGGCCGCGCTATTGCTGCAACGCCGCCTGCGGACGCGCGCTGGGCTGCTTGGTCAAGCGCTCAGTCAGACCTATGCGTTGGTCCTGCGCCAGTTCAGCGAAGGGCTGGGCGCGCTGCGGCTGATTAAGAGCCTTGGCCGCGAAGCCGCGATGGAGCGTGAGGTTGCGGGCGCTTTGGCCGAGATGCGCGCAGCCCAATATGCTTTTACCCGCGATGTCGCGCTGGGGCGGGTGCTGCTTCATGGCGGCGCAGCGCTGCTGCTGGCGGTTTTGACCTGGCTGGCGATCGAGCGGTGGCAGGCTGGACCTGCGACGATCCTGCCGCTGGTCGCGTTGTTCGCCCGGGCCTTGCCGCTGCTCGGCGCGCTGCAGGAAGCCTGGCAAGGCTGGGCCCATGCGCGGGCCCCGATCAACGGCACACTCGCGCTGATCGAACGCGCTGAGGCAGCACGGGAACCCGCCGATCCCGCCATCGCTGCGCCGGTGCTGTCCGCGCAACTGCGGCTGGAACAGGTCAGCGTTTCGTTCAGCGGCGCCGAGCACCCGGCGCTGCATCAGGTTTCGGCGACCATCCCGGCGCGTGGGATCACCGCGATCACTGGCCCATCGGGCGCGGGCAAAAGCACGCTGGCCGATTTGATCGGCGGGCTATTATCGCCTGATAGCGGGGAGGTGCGGATCGACGGGGCGATGCTCGAAGGACCCTTGCGCCGGGCCTGGCGCAGCCGGGTTGCCTATGTGCAGCAAGACCCGGTGCTGCTGTCGGCCAGCCTGCGGGACAATCTGCGCTGGGCCGCACCGGATGCCAGCGACGCACAATTGCACACTGCGCTTGAAGCCGCATCGGCTGGTTTCGCGGCCGCCCTTCCGCAGGGGCTCGATACGCTGCTCGGCGATGGCGGGCGGGCGCTGTCGGGCGGGGAACGCCAGCGGTTGATGCTGGCGCGGGCGCTGTTGCGCGATCCGGCTTTGCTGATCCTTGATGAGGCGACCAGCGCGCTCGACGCCGAGAACGAAGCCGCGATCGCCGAGGCATTGGTGCGCTTGAAAGAGCGGATGGCAGTGGTGGTGATCGGGCATCGCGGTGCCTTGCCGCTGCTGGCCGATCATACGATCCGGCTTAAGCAGGGCCGCTGCGTTGATTCGGCCGAAAGGACACTTGCGCCGCGCGGCGATTTCGGTGCAAATTGAATGGGATTGGGGGCTGAGTGATGGGGCAAAGGCACGGGACTGCGGCATGGCTTTTGGCAGGTCTGGCGCTTGGTCCGGCCAGTTCGGCAGCGGCTGGCGGCATCCCAGCTGGCTGTTTGGGTCCGCCCAGCGCAATCTGGCTCAACGTTTCGGTCGAGCAGGTTAAATCCTCGTCAGGCTTCATCACCCTGACGCTCTATCCCGACGATCAGGCGCGGTTTCTGAAGCCGATGGGCTCGCTCTATGTCACCAAGGTTCCGGCCCGCGCCGGGGTGACGCAGACCTGCGTGTTCGTGCCCGGCCCCGGATCTTATGGTCTCGCGCTGTACCACGACGCCAATGGCAACGGGAAGATTGACCGCAACGCGATCGGGATACCCAAGGAAGGGTTCGGTTTTTCGAACAATCCCAATATCCTGTTCAGCGCGCCCAAGCTCAAATCGGTCAGGCTGGCGGTGAACGTGCCGGGCACAGTGACCCGGATCCGGATGCGCTATCCTTAGCGTTTTTGGCCATAAATTTCCGGCAATTCGGCCGGAGCCTGAGACTCGGCCAAATCAAACGCCCGCGGATCATCAACATCCAGCCACCAGGCCGCGCCGATATCCATCGTCGCAGCGCGGCTCGCATCAGCCAGTTTCTGCATTCCTTCGGACAGGCTCCCGGCTTTGCCCTCGGCAATCGCAGCGCGGATCGCTGCGGCGAGTTCGGGGGTGCACAGGAACGCCCCGCAATCGACCGCATCGTATGGCGCGATGGTCTTGCCAATCGCTTCGATGAAGCCCGCCTGGTCCAGTTTGACCCAAGTGGCGTCATCCGGAT
>VFKS01000074.1 GCA_009885425.1 Novosphingobium sp. | reverse complement strand
TCGTTCCGGGCGCACCATTACCCAATCAGCCTCCCGCAAGGGGGGCTTTTTTGTTGTCCGCTTTACGCGCCGGCTATCCCAACTTGCGGTGCAGCACCGCGATCTGCTGCGGCATGTCGATCCTTTGATTGGACTGATCATAAAGCAGAGCAGGTGCGCTCACGCCCGCGAACTGCGATGGATCTGCGGCATAGTTGGCTGCACCTGGCCAATCAGCAAACCGGAAGTGGGCGTGGCCGATTGCCAACCATCCGCCGGGCTCCAACGCGTCGTTCAGCGCCGCCAGTGCCGCGGTAAACCGGGAAAAGGGCAGAATCACGGCACAGGTCTGTGGCCGGTCGGCCTCCAGTTGGCCGTGCCGCAAGACCGCCATCGCCAGAATTGCATCGAACCGCTCGCCCGGCCGGGGCGCTGCGGCCAGCCGGTAGTCTCCCTTAGGATCGCCGGCCTTCGCCTTGGCGAGGGCGCGGCGGTTGAGATCAAGCCCGACAATCCGCGCTGCTGGCATCCGGCGCTGCAGCGCGCGGACTTCGGCCCCGCTCGAGCAACCGAAGGACAGAACGCGCGGTGCGGGCAGGTCGGCCAGCCGCTCGGCCAGTGCGTCAAACAAGTCGGGATAGCGTTCTTCACTGGTATCAGGAAACGGTTGGAGCAAGTGGCCCGCCTGCTCTGACTGAAGCCGGGCAAGTTCGCGCAGATCCGGATCACTTAACCGCCGCAGCCGCCGGCCCAGCGCCATGCCGCCTGGCACCAACCGGGCGAGGCGGCGCAACGGCTCCAGCCGATCAGGGGAGTGGCGAACCATAATGTCCGGCCATGTCACAGCTTGGACCTGCGGGGAAGGCGTGACGCGCTGCTCTGCAACAGCTAAGGGTGCGATAATGACCGAGATCGAACCCACCAATTCCGTATCGCCGTCGGTCTGGCGCTATGTCCGGGCCAGTCGGGCCCATGTAGTCATCGATGCCGCAGCCTATTTTGCATTGATGCAGCAGGCAATGCTCGAAGCAAAACAGCGGATCCACATGATCGGCTGGGATTTCGATACCCGAGTCCGTTTGGGGCCGGGACGCAAGCTCTACAACTTGCCCGATCGCGATGTTCAACCGGCCCGGCTCGGTCCCTTTGTGATCTGGCTGGTCGAGCGCACCAAGGGCCTGCAAGTGCGCGTGCTGAAATGGAACTTCGGGGCGCTGAAATTCATTTTCCGGGGAACGATGATCCTCGATCTGCTGCGCTGGTGGCTTCATCCCGGGATCGACTTCAAATTCGATGCTGCCCATCCGCTTGGTTGCAGCCATCATCAGAAGATTGTCGTGATTGATGACAAGTTCGCGGTCTGCGGCGGAATCGACATGACCAGCGATCGCTGGGACACGCCCGAACACCTTGAAGAAGATCCGCGCCGCCGCCGCCCCTATGGCGCACGCCTGTATGGTCCGTGGCACGATCTGTCGGTGATGGTCGAAGGCGAAGCTGCTGCGGCGCTGGCCGAGCTTGGCCGTGACCGTTGGGTTCAAGCCGGGGCGGATCCATTGCTGCCCTGCGCATCGCAGGCCGAGAGCGCCTGGCCGGCAATGCTGCGGGCCGAATTTCGCGATGTCGAGGTCGGGATTGCCAGAACACTCTCGGCCTGGGGAGGGCGCGCCGAGGTGCGCGAGATCGAAGCGCTGTTTCTCGAGCATATCGCCCGCGCCAAACGCTACATCTATGCCGAAAGCCAATATTTCGCCTCGCGTGCGGTAGCCGAAGCAATTGTCCAGCGGGTAGCCGAACCAGACCCGCCCGAAATCGTTCTGATCAATCCGGTCAGCGCGGAAGGCTGGCTTGAACAGGCCGCGATGGATGGGGCGCGGGTGCAGCTGGTCCACGCGATTGCCGAGGTCGATCATTTGCGGCGGTTTCGCGTTTATTCGCCGATGAATGCGGCGGGAACGCCAATTTATGTCCATTCCAAAACGATGATCATTGATGACGAGATTGTCCGGATTGGTTCGGCCAACCTTAACAACCGCTCGATGGGGCTGGATAGCGAGTGTGATCTTTTCATCGACGCGGCCCGGCCCGGCAACGATCACGCCGCTACCCCGATTGCACGGCTGCGAGTGACCCTGCTGGCCGAGCATCTGGGGCTCGACCGCAGCGAAGTTGCTGCGGCCCTCGCCAACAATGGATCGATGATCGACCTGATCGAATGTGCCCCTAAAGACAGGAAGCGGCTTGATCCTTTTGTCTTGCGTCCGCTGACCGATGCAGAGAAAGCGGTGGCCGACAACGCGTTGCTCGATCCGGAGCGGCCCGAAGAATTGTTCGAACCGTTCAGCAGCAAGCGCGGCCTGTTTCGCCGAGGCGGCCTGTTGCGGCGGCCAGACTGATGGAGAAGGATGGTATGGGCTGCGACGGACACGATCACGAACCGAATGCCAAACCGCCGGTTCCGGCCGAGGTGCAGGACGCGATCCGCACGCTGATCCGCTGGTCGGGCGATGATCCCCAGCGCGAAGGCCTGCTCGATACCCCTGCGCGTGTGGCGCGGGCATGGAAGGAATATTGCGAGGGCTATCAGGAAGATCCGGCGCATCACCTGTCGCGCCAATTTGCCGAAGTGGGCGGTTATAACGAATTGGTGCTGCTGCGGGACATTCCGT
>VFKS01000274.1 GCA_009885425.1 Novosphingobium sp. | reverse complement strand
GGCGACGGGCCGTTTGATCCGGGCCGCGACGAGATTGCGCTGACGCTGGTGCAGCGGATGATCGATGCCGGGCGGCCGGTGTTCGGGATCTGCCGGGGGTTTCAGGAAATCAACGTTGCGCTGGGCGGAACGCTGCGCCGCGATACTTCGGCCAGTGCCAACCTGCTTCACCACCACGCCCCTGATGGCGCCGGGTTCGAGGCGATGTTCGATCACCTGCACCCAGTGCACCTGAGCGAAGGCGGAATGCTGGCCTCGGCACTCGGCAAGACCGAACTGTCCGTAAATTCGGTGCACTATCAGGGTATTGGCGAGCTCGCCCCCGGACTTGCCGTAGAAGCCCGCGCACCCGATGGGTTGGTCGAGGCCTATTCGGCCCGGCCCAATGGCGCGCCGTTGGTGGCGGTGCAGTGGCACCCCGAATGGGACGCCGATCGCAATACCGATTCTGCGGCATTTTTCCGCCTGCTCGGACGTGCTATGCGGGGCGAAGCATGAACACCCGCGTTACCCGCACCAACCGCTTTTTCGCCCGGATCGGCTTCTCTCCCTGAGGCTGGCGCACTGCGCCATTCGCCTCATACAGAACCATTTTCCGGGAGAATTCCGATGCCTCGCAATTACGATATCGCCGAACTAAAGCGCCTTGATGTGGCGCACCACCTGCCCGCGCAGCAAGACTATCAATTGATCGAAGACATGGGCGGCAGCCGGATCGTGACCCATGCCGAGGGCTGTTATATCCACGATGGTGACGGCAACCGGATCCTGGACGGAATGGCTGGCCTGTGGTGCGTCAATGTTGGCTATGGCCGCAAGGAACTGGCCGAGGTCGCCTTTGAGCAGATGCAGGAGCTGCCGTTCTACAACACCTTTTTCAAAACCGTGACCCCGCCTGCCGTGCTGCTGGCGCAAAAGATTGCCAGCCTGACTGGGGGCAAGCTGCAACACGTGTTCTTCAACGCTTCCGGTTCAGAGGCCAATGACACCGTGTTCCGGATGGTCCGCCATTATTGGAAGGTAAAGGGCGAACCCAAGCGGACGGTCTTCATCAGCCGCTGGAATGCCTACCATGGCAGCACGGTCGCCGGGGTCAGCCTGGGCGGGATGAAAGGGATGCACGTACAGGGCGACCTGCCGGTGCCCGGGGTCGAGCACGTCCGCCAGCCCTATTGGTTCGGCGAAGGTTTTGGCGAAGACCCGGTTCAGTTCGGGCTAGACTGCGCGCAGGCTATCGAGGACCGGATCCTCGAAGTCGGCCCGGAAAACGTCGCGGCCTTTATTGGTGAACCGGCACAGGGCGCGGGCGGGGTAATCCTGCCGCCGCCGGGCTATTGGCAAGCGGTTGAGGCGATCTGCCGCAAATACGGCATTTTGCTGGTTGCCGATGAAGTGATCACCGGGTTTGGCCGGACCGGCGAATGGTTCGCGCACCAGACCTATGGCTTTACCCCCGATCTGGTGGCGATGGCCAAAGGGCTGTCATCGGGCTATCTGCCGATCAGTGCGGTGGCAGTGTCGAGCGATATCGTCAAAGTGCTCAAAACTGGGGGCGATTTCGTCCATGGCTTCACCTATTCGGGCCATCCCGTTTGCGCTGCAGTGGCGCTGCGCAATATCGAAATTATTGAGCGCGAAGGGCTGGTCGCGCGGACCCGCGACGATACCGGGCCGTACCTGGCAAAGGCGCTGGCGCGGATTGCCGATCACCCGCTGGTCGGCGAAGTGCGCTCGGTCGGACTGCTTGGTGCGGTCGAGATCGTGGCTGAGCCGGGCACCAACAAGCGCTGGGGCGGGGCCGAGGGCAATGCCGGGCCGGTGGTGCGCGATCTGTGCATCGCGGGTGGCCTGATGGTACGCGGCATCCGCGATACGATCGTGATGTGCCCGCCGCTGATCATCAGCCATGCCGAGATTGACGAGATGGTCGGGATCATCGCCAAGGCGCTGGATCAAGCGCTACCGATTTTGCAGGCGCAGCACGGCTGATCGAAGCTTGCCCAGCCGGATCGGCGTGCTACCCCAAGCGGAGCCAAGCGGGAGCAGCACGCCGATGTCCGTAAACTTTCAGCGCATCCCCTATCTTGTGGTGTTTGACGAGATCAGTGCTTTCAAGGACACCTATGGCGGGGCGATCGGCAAGGTCGCGGTTGAGGCGATGCAGCTGAAGCCTGAGGTGCCGTCGGACAGCGTGGTTATCTTTTCGCACCCCATTGGCGGGGGATCTTGGCTGCCGTTGGTGACGATGCTCGCCAAAATGGGCGTCCACACGATCTATGCCAATACCCGTTATCGCGGCAACGATACGGCGCTGATCATGGAGCGTGCGGTGATGGATTTCGGCGCGGTGATCCGCCACGCCAAGGAACGGCTCGGCTACAAAAAGGTCTATCTCGGCGGCTGGTCTGGCGGCGGCGCGCAGAGCCTGTTCTATCAGGCCGAAGCGCAGGATCCGCGCGTTACCCATACCCCGGCGGGCGATCCCTATGACTTGACTGCGGCAAAGTTCGAGCCGGCGGACGGCGTGTTGCTGCTCGCCGCGCACCTGTCGCGCAATCTGACGCTGACCGAATGGATGGACGCCTCGATCGAGGATGAAAGCCGCCCGTTTGAGCGCAATTCGAAATGGAATCTCTACGCCGCCGAAGGACCAAAGCCGCCCTATTCGGCCGATTTCATCGCCGAATACCGCGCGCGTCAGATCGCCCGCAATCGCCGGATCACGGCCTGGGTGAAACAGGAACTGGCCGGACTGAAAGCACAAGGGCTCGATAATCACGAACGCTGTTTCACCGTGCAGGGCACCATGGCCGATCCGCGCTGGCTTGATCCGCTGGTTGATCCCAACGAGCGCCAGCCCAACCACTGCATGCTGGGTGATCCCTCTGTTGTAAACGATGGCCCGGTCGGGCTCGCCCGCTTCACAACCTTGCGCTCGTGGCTGTCGCAGTGGTCCTATGATGATAGCAACGGCGACGGCCTGAAATGCGCAGGCCGGATATCCGGGCCGATGCTGGTGATTGAAAACGGCGCTGACGATGCCTGCACCCCCAGCCACGCGGCGCGGCTGATGGCGGCGGCAAGCAAGTGCCAGATCGATCACCACCTGATTGCCGGGGCCAACCATTACTACTTCGGCCAGACGCCCTTGGCGCAGCAGGCGGCGGAACTGGTGAAGGGCTGGATTGACCGTCAGCCATGACCAGCACAATCGAATTCGTCGAAGTCGGCCCGCGTGATGGGTTGCAGAACGAGGCGGTTTTGGTCTCGACCGCCGACAAGGTCGAACTGATCCGCCGGGCCATTGCTGCGGGTGTGCGGCGGATTGAGGTGGCGAGCTTTGTGAACCCCAGCAAGGTCCCGCAAATGGCCGATGCCGAGGCCGTGGTCACGGCGCTGGGCAAGCCTGCGGGCGTGACCCGGATCGGACTGGTGCTCAACCAGCGCGGGGCCGAGCGGGCATTGGCTGCGGGAGTCGATCAACTGGGCGCGGTCGCAGTGGCCAGCGACGAGTTCGGGGTTCGCAATCAAGGCCAGAACAGCGCTGAATCGGTAGCGGAGGCGGCGCGGATTATTGCGCTGGCAAAGGATGCTGGGGTCAGCGCACAAGTGACGATTGCGGTGGCATTCGGCTGCCCGTTCAGCGGCGCGGTCGATCCGGCACACGTGGTCCGCATGGCAAAGGCCTTGGCTCAAGCTGGCCCTGCCGAAATTGCGCTAGCCGATACCATTGGCGTGGCGGTTCCGGCCGAGGTCAGTGCGCTGGTCACAGCCGTGCGCGCGGCCATCGCGCCGCTGCCGGTGCGGGTCCATTTCCACAACACTCGCGGCACCGGGATCGCTAATGTCTGGGCGGCGGTTGAGGCTGGAGCGAGTGTGGTCGATGGTTCGATCGGAGGGCTGGGCGGCTGCCCCTTTGCGCCGGGCGCGGCGGGCAATGTCGCGAGCGAAGATGTCGCTTACATGCTCGAACGCTCAGGCATTGCAACCGGGCTGAATCTTGCACAACTGGTCGAATGTGCCCACTGGCTCGGCGGGGTGATGGGCAAGGACATGCCATCGATGCTTTCAAAGGCTGGTGCGTCATGAGCGGCGCTCTCGATGGGATCAGGGTGGTCGAACTCGGCCAGCTGATCGCCGGGCCGTTCTGCGGGCAATTGCTCGGCGATATGGGCGCCGATGTAATCAAGATCGAACCACCCGGCGCTGGCGATCCGATGCGCAATTGGGGCAACGGCGAACACAAGGTCTGGTGGGAAGTGATCGGCCGCAACAAGCGTTCGGTCACCGCCAACCTGCGCGTTCCGGACGGGCAGGATCTGGCCCGCCGGCTGCTCGCCGATGCCGATATCATGATCGAGAATTTCAAGCCCGGAACGGTCGAGAAATGGGGTCTTGGCCCGGCCGATCTCCACGCGATCAACCCGCGGCTGATTATCGTCCGCATGTCGGGCTATGGCCAGACCGGTCCCTATGCCAGCCGCGCCGGGTTCGGCGGGATTGGTGAGGCGATGGGCGGTTGGCGCGCGATTGTTGGCGAACCGGATCGCCCGCCCAGCCGAATGGGCGTTTCGATCGGCGATACCTTGGCCGCGACCTATGGCTGCATGGGCGCGCTCGCCGCGCTTCACGCCCGTACTGCCAGCGGCAAGGGTCAAGTGGTCGATTCCGCGCTTTACGAAGCGGTGCTGCAAGTGATGGAAAGCGTGGTGCCAGAATATGACCTGATGGGGCTGATCCGGCCGCGCTCCGGCTCGGTCCTGCCGGGAATCGCGCCGAGCAATGTCTATTCGTGCAAGGACGGCGAATATATGATCGGCGGCAATGGCGATGCGATCTTTGCGCGGCTGGCTGAAGCGATGAGGCAGCCGGAGCTGGCGCAGGACCCACGCTTTGCCACGCATGTGGCGCGGGGTGAGCGGCAGGCCGAGCTGGACGATCTGATCAATCGCTGGACCCGCACCCTGACTATCGAACAACTTGAAGCGCTGATGATCGAACATTCGGTCCCGGCCGGGCGGGTCTATACCGGCAAGGAAATGCTGGCCGATCCGCACTTTGCCGCACGCGGTGCCCTGACTGAGGTTGAGCATCCGCTCCACGGCCGCTTGAAGATGCAGGCCCCGATGCCCAAGTTGTCGGATACGCCCTCTACCATCCGCCGCCGCGCCCCGCTGTATCCGGGCGAACACAATGCCGAGGTCTATGGCGCAATTCTGGGGCTGAGCAGTAACGATCTGGCGGGCTTGGCCGAACAGGGTGTGCTATGAGCCACCATAAGGAGAACACCGATGGATTGGCATGACGTGATGAAGCTGGCCTCTGGCGCAGCCAACCCGCCCCCGCGCCGGGTTGAAAAGTCCGAAGAGGAATGGCGCGCGCTGCTCAGCCCGGATCAGTATCAGGTAACCCGGCTGGCCGGGACCGAGCGGGCCTTTTCCAGCGGGATGTGCAGCCTGTTCCAGCCAGGCCGCTATGCCTGTGCCTGTTGCGGGACCGAACTGTTCGACAGCGCCAGCAAGTTTGAAAGCGGCACCGGCTGGCCCAGCTTTGGTGCGCCAGTCGAAGACGGCGTGGTCGGGTACCATGGCGATAACAGCCACGGGATGATCCGGGTTGAGGCGACCTGCAACGTCTGCGACGCACACCTTGGCCATGTCTTCCCCGATGGTCCGGCGCCAACCGGTCTGCGCTATTGCATCAATGCCTTGTCGCTGGAGAAGCTGGCTGACTGATGCTGAACTTCGATCACAGCCTGACCCGCGAACTGGACGGTTTCTTCACCCCGACCGAGGCCGCCGCTGCGCCTGCGCCGCGGATGGTGGTGTGGAATACGGCGCTGGCCGGTTCGTTGGGGCTGCCCGACGCCGGTCAGGAACAATGGGCCCGATGGCTGTCCGGGACCGAGGCCGTTCCCGGATCGCAGCCGGTTGCACTGGCCTATGCCGGGCACCAGTTTGGCCATTTCAATCCGCAGATGGGCGATGGCCGGGCGCTGCTGCTGGGCGAGCTAATCGCGCCGGGTGGTGCGCGGTTCGATCTGCAATTCAAGGGTTCTGGCCCGACCCCCTATTCGCGTAATGGCGACGGCAAGAGCACGCTGAGCGCGGCGTTGCGCGAATATCTGATGTCAGAGGCGATGGCCGCGCTCGGCGTGCCCAGCACCCGCAGTCTGGCCGTTGTCGCAACCGGCGAAGGGGTCTGGCGCGAAGAGCCGCACCCGGCCGCAGTGCTGAGCCGGATTGCCGCCAGCCACTTGCGGGTCGGCACTTTCGAATGGGCCGCCGCGCACCATGGCCGCGCGGCAGTGGAACGGCTGGTGGACTATGCCCTGAACCGCCATTTCCCCAAGCGGCTGAATGCCCGTAATCGCCCGCTGGCGCTGCTAGAGGCGGTCTGCGAAGCACAGGCCGCGCTGGTCGCCAAATGGATGAACCTGGGCTTTGTTCACGGGGTGATGAACACCGATAACGTCACAATTTCGGGCGAGACGATCGACTATGGCCCCTGCGCCTTCCTCGATGGCTATTCGGCCGCCCAGGTGTTCAGCTCGATCGACAAGGGTGGCCGCTATGCCTTTGGCCAGCAGCCGCTGGTGTGCCGCTGGAACCTTTACAAGCTGGCCTCGGCGCTGATCGAGGCTATTGTCGCGGTGGACGAGGCCGATAACGAGGCGGCACGGTTGCTGCTCGATGGGTTTGGTGCGCGGTATGAGGCGCACTGGGTCCAAGGCCTCAGACCAAAGCTGGGGCTGACCAGCGCCGAAGACGGCGATCTGGCGCTGGGGCAGGCGCTGTTCGCGGCCATTGAAGGACAACAGGCCGATTTCTCCCGGTTGTTCCGCGCGCTCGCCGCATCGCTCGGCGAAGGCTATGACGCGGTCGGGGCCGAATTGACCGATCCCGCTGCGCTCAAGGTCTGGTGGACCCACTGGCAAGCCCGGTTGGCGCGCGAGCCGCTGGACCCGGCGGATCGCGCCGCGCGGATGGATGCGGTCAATCCGCTTTACGTTCCCCGCAATCACCTGACCGATGCGGCGCTGCGGGCAGCTGAGGCAGGGGATATGGCGCCGTTTGATAAATTACTTGCCGTGGTCAGTCAGCCGTTCACGCCGCGCGCCGGGATGGAGGCCTATAGTCACGGCGCGCCCAGCGGCACGCCCGGCCATGTGACCTATTGCGGCACCTAGCTCCGCTCCCCGGC
>VFKS01000483.1 GCA_009885425.1 Novosphingobium sp. | reverse complement strand
GTGGCAAGGTTGCCCGCAGTCATGATCGTGATGATCCGTTCGCCGGGCACTGACCAGCTGTGCATCTTGCGAAATATCGAAACGTTATCGACGCCCGAATTGGTCCGAGTGTCGCTCATCAGCACCAGCCCCTTGTCGAGCAGCATTCCAACGCAATAGGTCACTTCAGCGATCCCCCAGACACAACTGACCTACTGTTCCGAAACCTGCTGTTCAACCGCCAAGCGAACTTCGAGCAAACTTTCCCCAGCTCCGTAGCTCATGCCCGTAATCGGCGCGGCTTCACGATAGTCGCGCCCGGTGGCGACCCGGACATAGCGTTCATCCGGGCTGATCCCGTTGGAGATATCGAACCCGACCCAGCCAAGGTTCTGGATATGGGCTTCGGCCCAGGCGTGGCCTGCCTCTTGCTCGATCCGGTCATTCATCATCAGATAGCCTGAGACGTAGCGGGCCGGAACGCCCAGCGCGCGCGCCGCACCGATGAAGATATGGGCGTGATCCTGACACACCCCGGCACCGATCATCGCGGCTTCCTCGCCGCTGGTATGGACCGAAGTTTCACCGGTGACATAGTCGACCGCTTCCAGCACCAGCGTTGACAACCGGTGCAGCAGCGCCAGCGGTTGATCGCGCGGAACATCGACCCCGGCCATGATCGTGCGGATTTTCGGCCCCGGCCGGGTCAGCGCCGATTGGCCCAAGAACGCCCACAGCGGCATGTGGCCCGAATGGTGCCCGATCACCCCGGCGCTGTCGGAAGTGACGACCACCCCCTCGCAGTGCACCTCAACCATCCGCGCGCCGGGCTCGACCGAGACCAGTACGGTGCGGTTATGGTTGTGATCCTCGTATTCCACCTCGGTCCGCGCGCCGGTCAGGTCCATCCGCCATTCGAGCACCTTTTGCCCTTGCGTGTTCTTCGGCGTCAGCCGCAGCCGCTGCAGCCCATGCGCCACCGGCCGGGCAAAATCATAGCGGGTGGTATGTCCGATCCGCAATCTCATGCTTAAAAGCGCCTCATGCGTAAAACCGGTAATCACGCTCGATCGCTTGGGCGACCTGCTGGTTGGTGGCGATGAAGCCCTGGATGAATTCGTGGAGGCCCGTGTCGAACACCGACTGGATCGTGCTTTCATGGAACCGCGTGCCCAGCCCGCGCATCAGTTCGTGCGCTTCGGTTTCGTGGCCATATTCGTGGGCCAGGCCAATCAGATTTGAGCGCAATTTATCGACACAGAAATGCAAACTGCGCGGGAAGCGTCGGTCAAGCACCAGAAATTCCGCAATTCCGCGCGGATCGATCGCCCCGGCGTTGAGCCAGCGGTAAGCCCGGTCGCCAGAGACCGAGCGCAACACGCTCTCCCATTGCACATTGTCGAGGCTCGATCCGACCCAGGCCAGCGAGGGCAACAGGACATAATACTTCACGTCGAGGATCCGGGCGGTGCTGTCACCCCGCTCGATAAAAGTGCCGAGCCGCGAAAAGTTATAGGCCTCATTACGCAACATCGTGCCATCGAACGCCCCGCGCACCAAAGTCGCCTGCCGCCGGATCGTCGCCAGCATCTGCCCCAGCAGCGCCTCACGCACCGGGCGGGCGAGCGCCTCTTTCAGCACCATCCAGGCCTCGTTGATCGCCTCCCACACCTCGCGGGTCAGCGCGGTGCGGACCGAGCGGGCATTGCTGCGCGCCGCCTCAATCATCGCCAGGACCGAGCCGGGATTGCCCTTGTCGCGCAGCAGATAATTCCAGACCCGCTCCCCGGCATAATCGTTGCCATAGCTGGCCTCAAACGACCGGGTCTGCCCCATCGTGAGGATCACCGAGCGCCATTCACCCTGACTGGTCTCGGCATCGCGGGTCAGCGCCATCCGGAACCCCGCCTCGATCAGCCGCGCGGTATTCTCTGCCCGCTCAAGATAGCGCGACATCCAGTAGGTGCCGTTGGCAGTCCGGCCTAGCATGTGATGTTCCTGGCCATCATTCTTCCAGCACCCAGCTGTCCTTGGTCCCGCCGCCTTGCGATGAATTGACCACCAGACTGCCCTTCTTCAGCGCCACCCGGGTCAGCCCGCCCGGCGTGATATCGATCCCCTGCGGCGATACCAGCACGAACGGGCGCAGATCGACGTGACGCGGGGCGAGGCCGCCTTTGGTGAAGATCGGCACGGTCGACAACGACAGCGTTGGCTGGGCGATATAGTTCGACGGTTTGGCCCGCAGCTTGACCGCGAAATCCGCCAGTTCCTTGCGCGACGATGTTGGCCCGATCAGCATCCCATAGCCGCCCGATCCGTGGACTTCCTTGACCACCAGATCGGCCAGATTATCCAGCACATAGGCCAGACTGTCCTTCTCGCTGCAGCGCCAGGTCGGC
>VFKS01000281.1 GCA_009885425.1 Novosphingobium sp. | reverse complement strand
GTTCCTGTTTCTGGGCGGGGCCTTTCTGGCGCTGGCGATCGAGCGGACCGGGCTGCACCGGCGGTTGGCGCTCGCCATTCTGGGCCGGGCCGGGCATTCCAACTGGCAGTTGCTGCTGGCGGTGATGGCCGCGACGGCAGCGATTTCGATGTTCATTTCCAACACCTCGACCGCGTTGATCATGATGCCAATGGCGCTTGCCATGCTGGCCTCGGGCGGCATCAAAGAGGGTGCGCAGGACGGGATCGCCGGAGCCCTTCCGATGGGGATCGCCTTTGCCGCGACGCTGGGCGGATACGGCACGATTGTCGGCACGCCGACCAATGCGATTGCCGTCGCCCTGCTCAACAAGAGCCTGGGAGTGGAAATCACATTCCTTGAATGGAGCGCATACGGTGTGCCGGTGGTGCTGCTCGGCGTCCCGCTGGCCGCTTTCATCATCGCCAAGGTTCAGCGGATTGATCTGGACAACTTTGATCCTGCTGCAGCGCGCGCCGCGATCCATTTGCCGAACGGTTGGACCACACCTGAAAAGCGGCTGGTACCGGTGTTCCTCCTGACCGTGCTGGCCTGGGTTTCAATGCCGCTGCTCAAGCCGCTGTTTCCGGTGGGCGGGCTCGATGATGGGACTGTTGCGGCGATTGCCGGGCTATGCCTGTTCTTTCTGCCCGATGGCACCGGCCGGCCTTTGCTCAACTGGCAGGAAGCCAACCGCGCTCCCTGGGCGGTGATCCTGATGTTCGGCGGCGGCCTCGCGCTCGCCATGGGGATGACCGAGAGCGGCCTGGCGGGCTGGCTGGGTCAGATGCTGCTGCCGCTGAAGGCCGTGCCGCTGCCAATCGTGGCGCTGGTGCTGGTCGCCTTTGTGGTGGTGGTAACCGAATTTGCCAGCAATATCGCGGCGGCCAGCGGGATCATGCCGGTGGTCGGCGCGCTGGTGCTCGCGCTGGGCGCCGATCCGATCCTGCTCGCCCTGCCCGCCGCACTCGCCGCCAGCTGGGGCTTCATGCTGCCGGCAGGAACCGGGCCCAATGCCTTGGCCTGGTCAACCGGGCACATCGCCTTGCCCAAGGTGCTCAAAGCCGGGTTCCTGCTCGATGTGGCGGGGGTATTCCTGATGGTCGGGGTGGTCTGGAGCGTCGCTGCGCTGTTCTAATCCGGTTGCAGTTGAAATCAAATTGGGCGCTGGCTATGGTGCGGACAATCACGGCCCAGGTGGAGATGCGCGTCTGCGGAGGTTAGGCGCGCCAGCGCTGCCCGGCCCGCATTGGCTCCCGCCTTCCTGGGGGCATCAACGAAGGAAGGATGCCGATTATGGCAGATACCCCCACGCGCAAGCCCAAGGCGAGCATCACCCGGATCGGCAACCGCGAACTGTCGCCCGCCACCTTGATGATGGGCCACGGATATGACCCGGTCCTGTCCGAAGGCAGCCTGAAGGCGCCGATCTTTCTGACCAGCACTTTTGCTTTTCCCAGCGCCGCTGAGGGCAAGCGCTTTTTTGGCGGAATCACCGGCAAGATCCCCGGCGGCACTGATGGACTGGTCTATTCGCGCTTCAACGGCCCCAATCAGCAGATCCTCGAAGGGCGTCTGGCAATCTGGGATGGCGCGGAAGAGGCACTGGTCTTTTCGAGCGGGATGACCGCGATCTGTGTGCTGTTCTTGACGTTCTGTTCGGCCGGTGACGTGATTGTCCATTCCGGCCCGCTCTATGCCGCCAGCGAAGGCTTCATCGCCAAGACGCTGAGCCGGTTCGGGGTGACCTATGTCGATTTCCCGGCTGGGGCGACCCGCGAAGAACTCGACGCGGTGTTGGCCAAGGCCCAATCGCAAGCCGCTGCCGGAGGCGGCAAAGTGGCGATGATCTACCTCGAAAGCCCGGCCAATCCGACCAATGCGCTGGTCGATGTCGAAGCCGTGCGCGATGCCCGCGATGCGGCGCTGGGACCTGACTGCCCGATCGCGATCGACAATACCTTTCTGGGCCCGCTGTGGTCTCGCCCGATCGATCAAGGTGCCGATGTGGTGGTCTACAGCCTGACCAAATATGTCGGCGGCCATTCCGATCTGGTCGCAGGCTCGGTCTCGGGCGCCAAGCGCTGGATCGATCCGGTGCGGATGCTGCGCAACACCATGGGCGGGATCGCCGATCCCAACACGGCGTGGATGTTGATGCGCAGTCTGGAAACGGTCGAGCTGCGGATGAGCCGCGCCGGTGAGAATGCGGCGAAGGTCTGTGCTTACCTGAAGGACCATCCCAAAGTTGCGGCGCTGGGCTATCTCGGCGACATCAGCGACCCGCGCCAGCAGGACATTTACAATCGCCATTGCAGCGGCGCGGGCAGCACTTTCTCGCTCTATATCAAGGGCGGCGAGGCCGAGGCGTTCCGGTTCCTCGACAATCTCAAGATTGCCAAGCTGGCGGTCAGCCTAGGCGGCACCGAAACGCTGGCGAGCCTGCCCGCAGCGATGACTCACCTTTCGGTTCCCGACGAGCGCAAGGCAATGCTGGGGATCACCGACAATCTGGTGCGGATTTCGATCGGGATCGAGGATGCCGATGACCTGATCGCTGATTTCGAGCAGGCGCTGGCGCAAGTCTGACAGTCTTGCCCCGCCCCCTGCTTTCTGCTTGGGACGGGGCATGACCAACGAACCACATGACAAGCTGGACGAGCCCAAACGCCATGGCCTCGTCAAAATTGAACAGGGACCATGGACCGGTTGGTACCACTGG
>VFKS01000418.1 GCA_009885425.1 Novosphingobium sp. | reverse complement strand
TTCCAAACGCAAGTGGCGCGGCTGTTTGGCACCGATATCGCCAACGCCTCGATGTACGATGGCTCAACCGCCGCGTGGGAAGCGGTGGCGATGGCGGGCCGCGTGACCAAGCGCAGCAAGGCGGTGCTGTGTTCTGGACTGCACCCGCACTATGTCTCGACCATCCGGACGATGGCCAAATTCACCGGCGACGTGATCGAGTGGCGCGCGCCTTCGTTGAGGGCAGAGCCGGACACCGCCGGGGTGATCGCCGCTATCGACGGCGAGACGGCTTGTGTCGTGGTCCAGTATCCTGACATCCTGGGCCGGGTGACCGATCTGGCGGCGATTGCCGAAGCGGCCCATGCCCATGGCGCGCTGCTGGTGGCAGTAGTGACTGAACCGGTTGCATTGGGCCTGATCGAGGCACCGGGGCATCTGGGTGCGGATATCGTGGTGGGTGAGGGGCAGTCGATCGGCGTCGGGCTCCAGTTCGGCGGGCCGTACCTCGGCCTGTTCGGTTGCCGCGAGAAGTTCGTGCGGCAGATGCCGGGGCGGCTGTGCGGGGAAACCGTCGATGCCGAGGGTAAGCGCGGCTTCGTGCTGACGCTCTCGACCCGCGAACAGCATATCCGGCGGGAGAAGGCGACCAGCAATATCTGCACCAATGCAGGGCTTTGCGCGCTAGCTTTCAGTATTCACATGACCTTGCTGGGCGGCGAGGGGCTGAGCCAGCTGGCGCAGGTCAGCCATGCCCGCGCGCAGGCCGCCGCAGCGCGGCTGGCGCGGGTCCCGGGGGTGACGGTACTCAACAGCACCTACGTAAACGAGTTCACCGTGGTCCTGCCCAAAGACGCGCGCGAAGCGGTGCGGAAGATGGCGGACCAGCTTGTGCTGGGCGGGGTTTCGCTCGGGCGGCTCTATCCGCAAGCGCCCGAACTGGCGAACGGCTTGCTGGTCTGCACCAGCGAGCTCACCACCGACGAGGATATCGAAGCGCTGGGTGCAGCGCTGGAAGGAGTGCTGGCATGAGCGCGACCAACGCCAGCGGCTGGCGCCCCGAAATGGGCAGTGCCGACACTTCCGCTCCTGCAACGGTCAGCGGCGACCGCGCACTGATGCTTGAAGAGGCATTGATCTTCGAGCTGGCCGCGCCGGGCGGAACCGGGGTTGATATCGACCCGGTCGAGGCCGCGCCGCTGCCAGCCATGGCGCGGTTCTTGCGCAAGGATATCGCGGCGCTGCCGGGGCTGTCAGAGCCAGAAACGGTGCGGCATTACACCCGCCTGTCGCGGCAGAACTACGCCATCGATCTGGGCCCGTTCCCGCTCGGCAGTTGCACGATGAAGCACAATCCGCGGCTCAACGAGAAGGTCGCGCGGATGGCGGGCTTTGCCGATGTCCATCCGCTCGCCCCGCAGCAGACCGTCAGCGGCGCGCTGGAGGTTATCAACGAGCTGGCGCACTGGCTAATCGCGCTGACCGGAATGCACGGTGTGGCGATGACCCCTAAGGCCGGCGCCCATGGCGAGCTGTGCGGCGTGCTGTGCATCAAGGCCGCGCTGGAGGCCCGTGGCGATCCGCGCAAGGTGATGCTGGTGCCCGAAAGCGCCCACGGCACCAATCCGGCGACCGCCGCTTTCGCAGGCTTCAGCATCGAGAATATTCCCGCCACTGCCGAAGGCCGGGTCGATCTCGATGCGCTGCTGGCGCGGCTGGGGCCGGATGTGGCCGGGGTGATGATTACCAACCCCAACACCTGCGGGCTGTTTGAGCGCGACATGAAGCGGATCGGCGATGCAGTCCACGCGGCGGGTGGATACGTCTATTGCGACGGCGCGAACTTCAACGCGATCGTCGGAAAGGTGCGCCCAGGCGACCTTGGCATCGATGCGATGCACATCAATCTGCACAAGACTTTCTCGACCCCGCACGGCGGCGGCGGGCCGGGTTCGGGGCCAGTGGTCCTGTCCGAAGCGCTTAGCCCGTTTGGGCCGATCCCCTATACGGCGCGCATGGCGGATGGTTCGGTCCGGCTGGTCGAGGAAGAGGACGCTGCGGCTGAACATCCGCAGGGCTTTGGCCGGATGGCGGCATTCCACGGCCAGATGGGGATGTTTACCCGCGCGCTGGCCTATATCCTCAGCCACGGTGCCGATGGGCTGAAGCAGGTCTCCGAAGACGCAGTGCTCAATGCCAACTACGTGTTGCGCAGCCTCGATGGCGAGCTGGACGCGCCATTTGGCGCCAGCGGACCCTGCATGCACGAAGCTCTGTTCAGCGATGCCGGGCTCGCCGATGGCTTCTCCACGCTCGACATTGCCAAGGGGCTGATCGACGAGGGCTTCCATCCGATGACGGTCTATTTCCCGCTGGTGGTCCACGGCGCGATGCTGGTCGAACCGACCGAGACCGAGAGCAAGGCCGGACTCGACCGGTTCATCGCCTCATTACGCAGCCTTGCCAGCCGCGCCAAGGCAGGCGATGAAAGCCTGAAGAGCGCGCCGCACTTTGCACCGCGTCGCCGCCTTGACGAAACGCAGGCCGCCCGCAAACCGGTGCTGGTATGGAAGGGAGATCACAGCGCATGACGATCTGGCCGGGCTTGTTTGCCTTCACCAATGTGCTGGCGATCTGCGCCTGGATCGTTCTGGCGTTCCTGCCGCGCAAGCCCTTGGCGCACAGCGTCGTGCTCTATTTGGGTGTGGCGCTGCTGTGCCTGATCTATGTGGTGTGCTTTGCCCTGTTCCTGACCGGCAGTGTCGATATCGGCACGGTGCCGGGCGGGGGTGAACCGGGCGGAACCTCGATCGAAGGGATCCGCGCGCTGTTCATGAGCGACGGCGGCGTGGTGATCGGCTGGACGCATTATCTGGCGTTTGACCTGTTCACCGGCCTGTGGATCGCGCGCGATGCTGATGCCAAGGGCTTTTCGCGGATTGTTCAGCTGCCGTTTCTGGCGATGACTTTCATCGCCGGGCCAGTCGGGTTGCTGAGCTGGCTGGTGGTCCGCGAACGCCGGGCCCGGGCGACGGGGCGGGGCTGACTTAGGCTCCTTCAGCCTTTTCGGCCTTGGGCGGCGCTTCGTAGTTGTCCTGGGTCAGGTCGAGCCGCTCGATCCGCGGGGTTGCCTCGCGCGTGCGCAGGCGGGTGCCGGTCTCTCCATCAACTACCCGCGCGGTCAGGGTATAGCGTTCGATCATATAGAACCCTGGGCTATTGTCCCCGCCGGTCTTGAGCGGGGCATAGACCCGGCGGGTGATGTTGCCGAGCACCGGCTTGGCCCAAGCGTCATCGCCGGACGAGCGGAGGATTTCTGCCTCAGTGACCTTGCCGTCAGCGCCGATCCAGAACCCGACATCGACCCATTGGCCATAGCGATTGGTCGAAATGCGGGTCCACGATGGCCGCGCGCTATCGCCATCTGCCTGGGTCTGGCTGCCAAGATCAATCCGGCTCAGCGGTTCACTGTAGAGCAGCACCGGCCGGTCTACGCCGCCCTTTGCAGCGAATTCCTTGACCAGTTCGTCGGTGCTGGCTCCGGCACCATGCTTGCGATCAGTCCGCGCCCGCAACACCTTGGCGGCGAGAACAAATTCCTCTCCGCCCGGCAGCGGAGTGTCGGTCAGCACTGCCAGCCGCTTGTCGAGTTCCTTGCGGTTGGGAGAAGTCGGTTCGGCATCGAAGCGGCCCCGCGCCACTGTGGCAAGGCGGAAGCGGGCGAAACCGGCAACGCGGTACTGCTTGGCCGCCAGCGCGCGCTTTTCAACATCGCGATAGATCTTCTCAGCCTCTTCAGGGTAACCCAGTTTGGCGCGGCTATCGCCAACTTCGATTTCGGCCACCAGCGTACGGAAATCGTCAGCCCCGAAGCCTTTCTTCAAGGTGTTGCGCATGTCGAGCGTGGAGAGCTGATACTCGCGCCCTTCGCCCATATGTTCAGCGACCCGGCCATTGGCGCGAAACAGGTCCGATACTTCCATCGGATAGCCTTCGCCGTGCTTGCGGTTGCGGCCAAGCGAGGCGTGGAGCGTGCGCTGGGCGGTTTTGTAATCACCGCTCATGAACAGGTTTTCGGCATGGGCCAGCGTCGCCGCGATGTCCTCGTTCGGCGGGCATTTGCGCTTGAGGCAATCTTCAAGGTTCGCGGCGGTCTCAGTCAGCGGCTTGCCGGTGACGACGATGTCTTGCGCAACGGCGGGAAGGGCCAGGGCCATGGCAGCGGCGGTAATTAGCAGGCGGGGCAGCTTGGACATCGGTTTTTCCCTCACGCAAAGGCGATGCGGCAGGGGTAACCGCCCCATTGCTGAGGACAAGCGGCTATTCGACGAACCGCTATCGGGTGACCGACGAGCAACCTTTTGAACGACAAGCCTTAGCTTACCAAAGGTCTATTTGACTGCCCGGTCGCCAGCCTCACCCACCGACTGAATGTCGCGGCCAAGGCCCTTCACCGTATTACAAGCGGCGCTGGCCATTGCCATGCTGCCGACTGCCAGGATGAGCAGGAATTTGCGAACCAAAGGACTCCTCCTGAAATTGTGAAAGCGCAGGATGCGCTGGTCGGCCGATAGTAGCAAGCTGGCCGGAATCGGCGCAGCGTTTATTCCGCGCTGCTCGTCGCAGTTGGGGTCAAGCGGCGGTAGTGGAGATGCTCGCGCCAGGCGATTACGGCGCCGGCCGCGATGATCAACGGGGCGCCCAGCCAAATCGAAGCGGGCGGCAGCTCGGTCCAGATCAACCAGCCATACAGGGTCGCCCAGACTAGCGCCGAATAATCCATCACGATCACACTGGCGACCTGTCCATAGCGCAGCGAAGCGGTCAGCAATAATTGGCCGACCAGCCCCAGAAACCCCCCGCCCAGCAACAGGAACCACTGCCAAGGCGTGTGTGCACTGGCATAGAACGGCAAACCCAAAGCCAGGATCGGGGCAGAGATCAGCGCAAACCAGAACACAATTGAGAGCGATTCCTCGGTCCGGCCCAGATCGCGGACCTGGATCGAAATCAGCGCGACCATAAAGCCTGCGCCCAGCCCAACGGCGGCTCCAAAAGCTGGGATTGCAGCGTGGCCGGGCTGGGCGATCACCACGATCCCGGCAAAGCCCAGCGCGACGGCCAGCCAGCGAACCGGACCGACCTGCTCCTTGAGCAGCAGTGCCGACAGGATCACAGCAAAGACAGGGGTGGTAAAGCCAAAGGTGGTCGCCACCGCCAGCGGGAGCAGGACCGGCGCTCCAAAGGTAAAGAACATGCCCGTCATCCCCAGTACCGCGCGGCGGGCATGGTCGGGCAGGCGCGTGGTTTTTAGGCGGTGAACTTCTCCGCGCAACATCAGCCAAGCCAGGATCAGCACCACCGAGGGCACCTGACGCCAAAACAGCACCTCCGGGAAAGCCACCCCGGCTTCTACGGTGTATTTCACCGTCATCACCAAAGTCGCCAGCACCATCGTCGCCAGCAGTCGCAGGCCAAGCGCGTAAAGGGGCTTCTGGACAGGTTCCACCACTTCGCTCTAACGGCGGGGGATGGACTGGCAAGCAACGATCAGCACTTGGCTCGACCTGGCCTGGGTCCGGGCGGAACTGCTGGCATTCGCGCTGGTTTGCCTCGCCGTGGTCGCCTGGCGCGGTGATCGGCGCCGGATGAGCCGCAGCAATGCCGATGCGGTCGGCTGGATGCCGTGGCGCGATATCGCGTTCTGGGCAGGCTTTCTGGCGTTCCTGATGGCGGTGTTTGGGCCCTATTTCGTTTAGGGCATTTTCCTACATCGCAAAAATCTGCCTTAAGCTGGCGGATGAAAACCTACGCTCCCCAACAGCCCAGCCGCCCGCGCCACATCCGCGTTCCGGCGTTCCTTCCCATCCCGCTCCGCGCCCACCACGATGGCTGGACGCCAGAGCGGCAGGCAGCCTTTCTGGTCGCATTGGCGGCAACGGGATCGGTTTCGGCTGCGGCGCGGAAGGCCGGGATGTCGCGCGAATCCGCTTATCAATTGCGCAAGCACCCCGGCGGTGCGAGCTTTGCCGATAGCTGGGATGCTGTATTGGGCTGCGC
>VFKS01000439.1 GCA_009885425.1 Novosphingobium sp. | reverse complement strand
GCCGGTTGGATGCTGGTCATCGCATGGAGCATGGTCGAGCGGTGCTCATAGAGCACGCCCTTGGGGTTACCCGTAGTGCCGCTGGTATAGCACAGCATGCAAGGATCGCGCTCGTCGCCTTGGGCCCATTCGGTGTTCCCGTCCTCGGCTCCGATCCAGTCCTCAAACTGACCGTTGTCAAAGCAGATGTAGTTTTTGATCGTGGTCCAGCGCGGCTTCATCCGGTCGATGATCGGCTGGAACGCCGCATCGTAGAGCAGCACCTGATCTTCGGCGTGATTGGCGATATATTCCAATTGATCGTCAAACAGCCGCGGGTTGATTGTGTGGAGCACCCCGCCCACCCCGACTGCGCCGTACCACGAGACCAGATGGCGGCTGTGGTTCATCGCCAGCGTTGCGATCCGCTCGCCCGGCTGGATCCCCAGTTTGCGCAAAGCCTGGGTCATCTTCAGTGCATCATCGCGGACTTCGGACCAATTGGTCCGGGTCTCGCTGCCATCGGCCCAGCGGGTCAAAATCTCGCGCGCGCCATGTTCGCGCGCGGCGTGGTCAATGATCCGCGTGACCCGAAGGTCCCAGTCCTGCATCGCTCCCAGCATTCAACTCTCCTGATACAGCGCAGTGTTTAGGCGACGAGTTTCAGGTGGCCTGCCCCTCGCTTCGCGCTCAGCGCTACATTGGCAACACCTTCAAGACTTGCCAAGCGTTCTGCGAGTTCGCCGTCGAGTTGATAGTCGCGTCCCAGCCGGACCAGCGGTTCTTCGCCAGTGCCGGTGCGCAGGCGGACCAGCACTTCGCCGCGGCCATCAGCGCCGCCGACCAGCATTTCCGCCAGTTCTGCAAACACCTCTGGCCGCAGCACGTCGAGCTTGAGGACCATGCTGGCCGCGCTTTTCACCTCTTCCAGCGGCCGCGCCCCACGCACCGTGATCCGGGGTGGCTCTTCGGGGCTGGGCGAATCGAGTTCGACCTGCAGCAGCAAGCAGGTGCCATCCTTGGCCCAGCCCAGCATCGGATCGACCAGCGATTCTTCGAAACAGGCGGCCGAGAACTGCCCCGAACTGTCCGAGAAATCGGCCCGGATGAAATCGCCGCCACGCCGGGTTTTGCCCCGATTGACGTTCTCGACCATCGCCGCCATCACCGCCTGGGCCCGCCCGCCCACCGGGGCTCCGCTTTCCATCAGGCTGGCATAGGTCCGCGCGCCATTGGCGGAGGCCACCGTGCGCCACTGTGCCACCGGGTGCGCGGCAAAGTAGAACCCGAAGTTCTCACGCTCCTTGGCCATCTGCTCGGCTTTCGACCACGGTTCGGCTTCAGCCAATCGCAGCGCCGGGGCGGCGTGGTCGTCCCCGCCAAACAGCGCCGCCTGACCGCTCGAGCGGCTGCGTGCGGCCTCGTCGCTGACGGCCAGCAGCATATCGGCATTGGCCATCACCCGCGCCCGGTTGGGATCGAGCCCATCGAGCGCGCCAGCCCCGGCCAAACCTTCGAGCTGGCGCCGGTTCATCGATCCCTGCGGGGCGCGGCGGAACAGTTCTTCCAGGCTGGTGAACCAGCCATTGGCTTCGCGTTCGGCGACAATCACGTCCATCGCCTTTTCGCCGACGTTACGGATCCCCGCCAAGGCATAGCGCACCGCGTGGCCATCGTCGGTCCGTTCAACGGTAAACTCAGCCTCGCTGCGGTTGATGTCCGGCCCCTCGAGCGCGACCCCGGCCCGGCGCATATCGTCGACATAGACGCTGAGTTTTTCCGATTGGTGCATGTCAAAACACATCGAGGCGGCATAGAATTCATGCGGATAATGCGTCTTCAGCCAGGCGGTCTGATAGGCCAGCAGAGCATAGGCTGCGGCGTGGCTCTTGTTGAAGCCGTATCCGGCAAACTTGTCGATCAAATCGAACAGTTCGTCGGCCTTCTTGGCACCGATTTGCGACACTTCGGCGCAGCCAGCGATAAACCGCGCGCGCTGGGAGTCCATTTCCTTCTGGTCCTTCTTGCCCATCGCCCGGCGCAAGAGATCGGCATCGCCAAGCGAATATCCGGCCAGGATTTGGGCGGCCTGCATCACCTGTTCCTGATAGACGAACACGCCGTAGGTTTCGGCCAGAATGCCTTCCAGTTTGGGATGCGGGTAGTCGATCGCTTCGGCACCGTTCTTGCGCCGCCCGAACAACGGGATGTTGTCCATTGGGCCGGGGCGGTAGAGCGCGACAAGCGCGATAATGTCGCCGAAATTGCTGGGTTTGACGGCGTTGAGCGTGCGCCGCATCCCTTCGGATTCAAGCTGGAACACACCGACGGTGTCGCCCGACTGAAGCATATCGTAGACCTGACTATCATCCCAGGCCAGCGCATCGAGCTGAATTTCAATCTCACGCTTTTGCAGCAGCTGCACCGCCTTCTTGAGCACCGAGAGCGTTTTCAGCCCCAAAAAGTCGAACTTGATCAGGCCGGTATCCTCGACATATTTCATGTCGAACTGGGTCACCGGCATATCCGAGCGGGGATCGCGGTAGAGCGGAACCAGCTGCGCCAAGGGCCGATCGCCGATCACCACACCAGCGGCGTGGGTCGAACTGTTGCGCGGCAGGCCTTCGAGCAAGATCGCCAGATCGACCAGTCGCTTGACCTCGTCGTCGTTATCGTACTCGCGCTTGAATTCGGCCACCCCGTTGAGTGTGCGCGGCAAGGTCCACTGGTCGGTCGGGTGGTTGGGGACCATCTTGCACAGCCGGTCAACCTGGCCATAGCTCATCTGCAGGATACGGCCGGTATCGCGCAGCACCGCTCGCGCCTTGAGTTTACCGAAGGTGATGATCTGAGCGACGTGATCCTCGCCGTATTTGGCCTGGACATAGCGGATCACTTCGCCGCGCCGGGTTTCGCAGAAATCGATATCGAAATCCGGCATCGAAACGCGTTCAGGGTTGAGGAATCGTTCGAACAGCAGGCCGAGCTTCAGCGGATCGAGATCGGTGATGGTCAGCGCCCAGGCGATCACCGAGCCCGCGCCCGAACCACGCCCCGGCCCCACCGGTATGTCGTTGTCCTTAGCCCACTTGATAAAGTCGGCCACGATCAGGAAGTAGCCGGCAAAGCCCATCTTGTTGATTACGCCGGCTTCGAAATCGAGCCGGTCGAAATAGACCTGGCGCGCTTCGGCGGACAACTCAATATAAGGCTCAAGGCGCTGCTCAAGCCCGGCGCGAGCATCATCGATCAGCATCTGCGCTTCGCCTTCGCCGTCGCCGGCCAGGCTTGGCAGCAGCGGTTTACGCTTGGGCGGGGCATAGGCACAGCGCTGGGCGATCACCAGCGTGTTGGCGGTCGCCTCGGGCAGATCCTCAAACAGCTCGCGCATCATTGGCCAGCTTTTGACCCACCATTGCGGGTTCGAGCGGGGTCGATCAGCGGCATCGACGTGCGTCGAGTTGGCGATGCAGAGCAGCGCATCATGGGCGCTGTAGAACTGCGGATCGCCATAGCTGGCGGGGTTTGTGGCAACCAGCGGCAGATTGCGGGCATAGGCCAGGTCGATCAGCGCCGCCTCAGCAGCCTCCTCGGCCGGATCATCGCGCCGGGCAATCTCGATGTAGAGCCGATCCGGAAACAGCGCCTGCAGTCTATCGCAATAGGCCTCCGCCGCGTCCTGCCGCGCCTCGGCCAGCAACCGCACCAAAGCGCCCTCGCCCGCGCCGGTCAGGCAAATCAGACCGTCGCTGCGCCCTTCAAGATCGGCTAGGGTAACGTGAGGTTCGAGTTCCAGCGGCCGATCAAGGTGCGCGGCGCTGACCAGGTGGCACAGGTTGTTCCAGCCGGTATCGTTCTGGGCATAGAGCACCAGCCAGTCAATCGGCCCGCCGGTATCGCGCAGCACCCCCAGCAACGTCCCGATGATCGGCTGGATCCCCGCCTCACGCGCTGCCCCGGCAAAGGCCATTGCCGAATAGAGCCCGTTACGGTCCGCAATCGCGATTGCCGGAAAGGCTCGCTCCTGGGCCAGCTTGGCAATCGCTTTGGGATCAATCGCCCCTTCGAGCATCGAATAGCTCGACAGCACACGCAGCGGAACGAAGGGTTCATAAGACATGGTCGCAGCCTAACGGTCCAGCGGCGATTCGGGCAACCGGGACGGCCTGGGTTACCCCCCGCGTGTTGGATCGAATTGCGACGAGTCTTAGTCTGCCCTCCCTTCACCCCACCGGGAGTGGAGTTAGCGTGGCTCAGATTGAGCGCCTCTCGCCGTCAGAGCAGCTTTTCGATATCCTTGGCGATGCTGGCGGGCGTGTCATTCGGCGCATAGCGGCGCACCACTTGCCCGTCGCGGCCAATCAGGAACTTGGTGAAGTTCCATTTGATCGACTTGGTCCCCATCAGCCCCGGCGCCTCGCTCTTCAGCCAGTCATACAGCGGCGGCGCGCCCGCGCCGTTGACTTCGACCTTGGCCATCAGCGGAAAGCTGAGTCCGAAGTTGACCTTGCAGAACTCGTCGATCTGCTGCGCATCGCCCGGTTCCTGGCCGCCAAACTGGTTGCAGGGGAACGCCAGCACTTCAAACCCTTGCGCGCCGTACTGCTTGTGGAGCGCTTCCAGCCCGTCATACTGCGGGGTAAAGCCGCACTTGCTGGCGGTGTTGACCACCAACAGCACTTTGCCCAGCTTGTCAGCCAGATTGGCCTGCTTGCCGCCCGGAAGGTCAGCGGTGAAATCGGCGATCGTGGTCATGTCAGTACTCCCTCATGCAGCCGGACCACTCGGTCCATCTTGGCGGCCAAGCGTTCGTTATGCGTTGCGACCAAGGCCGCGCTGCCTGTGCCGCGGACCAGTTCGAGGAACTGGCCGAGCACTTTGTCAGCGGTTGCCTCATCCAGATTGCCGGTCGGTTCATCGGCCAGAACCAGCACCGGTTTGTTGGCCAGCGCCCGGGCCACCGCGACACGCTGCTGCTCGCCGCCCGAAAGCTGGCTTGGCCGATGATCGAGCCGTTCGCCAAGGCCCAGCGCGGTCAGCAATTCACGGGCGCGATCCTCGGCCACGCCTTGCGCCACTTCGGCGACCAGTTGCGGCAGCACGACGTTTTCCAGCGCGTTGAAATCGGGCAGCAGGTGATGGAACTGATAGACGAAACCGACATAGGCCCGGCGGACCAAGGTGCGCTGGTCGGAACTCAGGCTGGTGGCATCCGCGCCAGCGATCTCGATCTGCCCTCCGAACCCACCTTCGAGCAGACCGACCGCTTGCAGCAGCGTCGATTTGCCCGAACCCGATGGGCCGAGCAGCGCGACGATCTCGCCCGGTGCCACGGTCAGATTGACCCCGCGCAGCACGTCGATCCGTACCCCGCCTTGTTCGAAACTGCGGGTCAGGCCAGTCAGTTTGACGACTGCACTACTCATAACGCAGCACCTGAACTGGATCGGTACTCGCCGCCTTGCGCGCTGGATAGATCGTCGCGAGGAAGCTGAACAGCAGCGCCATCACTGCGATGATGGTGATCTCGACCGGATCGCTGCGACTGGGCAGCTCAGTCAGGAAACGGATCGAGGGATCCCACAGGTTCTGCCCGGTTATCAATTCGATCCCTCGGACAATCGACTGGCGGAAGAACAGGAAGGTGAAGCCCAGCGCCAACCCCGCTAGCGTCCCGAACGCGCCGATCACAAAGCCAATCGTCATGAACACCTTGAGCAGCGATTTACGGCTGGCGCCCATCGTCCGCAGGATCGCGATATCGCGAGTCTTGGCCCGGACCATCATGATCAGGCTGGACAGGATATTGAACACTGCGACCAGCACGATGATCGATAGCACCACAAACATCGCGACCCGCTCAACCGCCAGCGTTTCAAACAGCGCGGCGTTGATCGTCTTCCAGTCGGTCACCATCGCGCGGCCATCCAGCTTCTTCTGAACCGGGGCGAGGATTTCGCCGACCTTGTTGGGATCGGTCACCTGCACTTCGATCATCCCGACAGAATCGCCGGACAGCAACAACGTCTGCGCATCCGCCATCGGCATCACTACAAAACGCTCGTCAAAATCATAGACTCCGATCTCGAAGATCGCCGCAACGGTATAGGAAATCTGCCGCGGAACGGTGCCGAACGGGGTCGATTGGCCTTGCGGGTTGATGATCGTAAGACTGTCACCGACCCGGATCCCCAAGTTGCTGGCCAGTTGCGATCCGATTGCGACATTTGCGGCATCGGGCTGCAGCGCAGACAGGTTTCCGGCCACCACCTTGTCTTTCAGCCGCTGGATATCCTCCTGCGTATTGCCGCGCGCAAAGATCGCATCGACCCGGCCGTTGAAGCTGCCCAGCAAGGGCTGCTCGATCAGCGGTGATGCGCGGATAACGCCGGGGGTGGCGCGGACTTCCTTGAGCACATCGCGCCAATCATCCAGCCGCCCACCATAGGCCTGAACGATCGCATGGCCGTTGAGCCCGACGATCTTGTCAAACAGTTCGGCGCGAAAGCCGTTCATCACGCTCATCACGATGACCAGCGCGGCGACGCCGAGCATCACCGCAGCCAGGCTGATCCCGGCCACCAGTGCAATAAACGCCTCACCCCGCCCGGGCAGCATATAGCGCTTGGCGATGGTCCATTCGAAAGGGGTCAGCAGCACTGGGCCTCGGCGGCGAGAGGGAGGGAACGGACGCGGGTTTAGGCGGCGACTGCCCTAAGGGCAAGGCCGCCTTTCCAGCGCCTCACTACTTCGGCGCGATCACGTAAGTGATCGAGACGGTTTCAACTACGGCGGAACCAAACCAGCTGGGCTGGAACAACGAGGTTTTGTTTTCCATGTTTCCAAAAAACCCGATCAGATCGAACATGTTCAGCTGCGGCCGGGCATTGCTGACCCGGACAATCCGCACCACCCGGTAACCCATCGCCTCGGCATAGGCATCGGCTTCGGCATTGGCCTTGGCCAAAGCTTCGCTGCGGGCCTTTTTGCGGGCGGCGGCAGGGTCGCTTTGAGTGAAGATCGGGCGCAGGCGGCCATAGAAATTTTCTTCGGCATCGCCGAGCTTCTGAACCTGTTCGATTTTGCTGGGATCGTCGAAGGAAACCAGCAGCGTTTTGCTGGCGGTTTGATATGTTAGGGCATCACAATTCGAAAATCGACCTCGCGGGCCGCAGCTTTGTGCTTCTTTGGTGCTGCGGCGGCCGCTTCCTGCGCATCGGCAGCTGCCGCCGCAGCGGCAGCGCCAGCACAGGCTGCATCAGCATCGCTGGCACGGACTGTTAAGCCATTCTTACTTCCATCGGCGCCTTCAACCTTAACTTTCGCCGCGTCGATGCCCTTCGCCGATAGGGCGGCCATCAGGTTATTTTCCTTTTTGCGCAGGTCTTCGCGTGCCGTCGCCTCCGTCTCACCCGATCCCGTAATCGTAATTGGCACCACCGCCCGGTCCGGTGGAACTTGTGCGGTGGCTTCGATCTGCAGTTCAACCTCGCCCGGCTTGGCGGCCTGAACTGCAGCGGGTGCGGCCAGCAACGAAAGTGCGGCGAGGCACGCAAGTGCACGGGACTTCATGATTTCTCTCTCCCCTTCCGCCCAACGCTGGGCCTCGACGGATTAGCCTGAATTTGCCGCGCCCGTGCAAGTCAAATCGTGTGCATTTCAGTTGCTTGTTGAGTGCAGCCGCGCGCGCCCTTGCCTTTGCGGGCTTTCGGGGCCAAAGGCCCATCCACAGGGCGCAGCACTGGCCGGGCGATTCCATAATGAACCTTACCCATCCCTTTTTCGACGCAGACGGTGACAAGCTGCGCGAAGAGTGCGGCATTTTTGGCGTTATCGGTAGCAAGGAAGCCGCCGGGATGACCGCGCTGGGGCTCCACGCCCTGCAGCACCGCGGCCAGGAAGCGGTCGGCATCGTCAGCTATGATGGCAAGGAATTCTTTGCCCGGCGCGGCCTTGGCCATGTTGCCCAGGTGTTCAACGATGCGACGATCCTGTCCGAACTGCCCGGCGATATGGCCAGCGGTCACGTGCGTTATTCCACAACCGGCGGGCAGGGCCTGCGCAATGTCCAGCCGCTCCACGCTGATCTGGCGCGCGGGGCGTTTTCAATCGCGCACAATGGTAACATTTCAACGCGATGACGCT
>VFKS01000295.1 GCA_009885425.1 Novosphingobium sp. | reverse complement strand
CTGGCGGGTATTCTGGGCGATCAGCAGGCGGCGCTGTTCGGGCAGGCTTGCCTGTCCCCTGGCGAGGCCAAGAACACCTATGGCACCGGCTGTTTCATGCTGATGAACACCGGCGAACGGCCGTTCTCCTCAACCCAGGGCCTGCTGACCACGCTGGGGTATAAGCTGGGCGATGCCCCGGCGGTCTATGCGCTCGAAGGCTCGATCTCGATTTCGGGCGCACTGGTCCAATGGCTGCGCGACAACCTCGGCCTGATCGAAAACGCGAACGAGATCGAGGCGCTGGCGGCCAGTGTCGCGGACAACGGCGACGTCTATTTTGTTCCTGCGTTTTCAGGGCTCTATGCGCCGCACTGGGATGCCAGCGCGCGCGGGCTCATCGCCGGGCTGACCCGGTTTGCGACCAAAGCCCACCTCGCCCGCGCGGTGCTGGAGGCGACAGCGTTTCAGGTTCGCGAAGTGCTCGATGCGATGACTGCGGATTCGGGCGTGGCGATTACCGAACTGCGCAGCGACGGCGGGATGGTGGTCAACGAACTGCTGATGCAGTTCCAGGCCGACTTGCTCGGAGTGCCGGTAGTGCGCCCCAAAGTGATCGAAACGACCGCGCTGGGGGCCGCCTATGCCGCTGGCCTTGCGACCGGATACTGGGCTTCGACTGCCGACATCACCAGCAATTGGGGCGAGGACAAGCGCTGGGTGCCAGCGATGGCGCAAGATCAGCGCGCCGCGCTTTTCGGCAAGTGGAACAAAGCCGTGGCGCGCAGCCGCGATTGGGTGGATTGAGGCGGATGTCTAAGAGATTCAACATGATAGCCACCAATCGAACCCGCGCCGATATTCTGGCGCGTCTTGAGCCCTATTGGAAGATGGAGGCGGGCAATGCGATCATCTTGCCGCTGCTGATCGCCTATATGAGCGGGGGGCAACTGAGCTGGATCAGCCTGGTGCCGATGGCGGCCATGGCCCTGCTACTAGTTATCGGTGCGCTCTATTGGCGGGGCAAGGTGCGCCAGCTCAAAGGCGGGCCGCAGAATTGGGCCGGATTGCTCCGCACTCTGGCAAGGCTGCAGATGCCGGCGCTGGGCTTGACGCTGGCGGGCTGCGCCACGGCTGCTGCGGGCTGGATCGTCAGCGATCTCGCGATCGGCAAACCGGACCGCCTGGTGGCCACGGGCTGCGCCATTCTCGCCGTGCTCGAATACGTCAACTACTACCACCGCCAGCTCCAGCACTTCGACAACAAGGCCGATTTCCGCCGGATGCTGGCAGGCAAGGGCTTTCGGCGATCGTGGATGGCGCGAGACTTGGCGGCCTTGCGCAAGCCGCGCTGATTACCGCATCAGCAAAATCGAAATCCGCCGGTTGCGGGGGTCTTCCGGCTTGTCGCGCACCAGCGGCTCGCGGTCGGCGACGCCTTCGATCTTGCGGAAGCGGGCTTCGCCGATCCCCTGGCGTATCAGAGCCTGACGGGTCGCTTCAGCCCGGCCTGCGGATAGCGACCAGTTGTTCGCGCCGATCCCGCCGTTGTAGGGCAGCGCATCGGTGTGGCCGCGGATCGAGATTCCGCCGAGTTCGCCGCCAAGCATCTCGGCAATCGCCTTGAGCAGCCCGGCGGCGTCCGGAGTCAGCACGGTGGTGCCGAGCTGGAACATCGAGAAATCGGCATCGTCGACCAGATCGATCCGGATTCCTTCGGTGGTATCGACCAGCCGCACCTGTTTGGCCAACCGCGCCAGTTTTGGATTGGAGGCGAGTTTGGCGGCGAGGGTTTTTTCCATCGCCTCGCGTTTTTTGACCCGTTCGCCGCCCTCCTTGGGCCCACCGGTGGTATCGCGCGGGATGGTCATCGATTTGGTCCCGGTCTGCCCGGCGCGGTTGGGGTAATTGTCGACATCGGTGATCGAGCTGCCGCCCAGCATCCCGTTGGACCCGGCGCTTTCCCGCTTCAGCTTGACCAGCGTCGGCGTGAAGTGATCGGCCAGCCCCTTGCGTTGCTTCTCGGTGGTCGCACCCAGCAACCACAGCAGCAAGAAGAATGCCATCATCGCAGTGACGAAGTCGGCATAGGCCACTTTCCAGGCGCCGCCGTGATGCCCGGCAGCGACTACCGTGACCTTCTTGACGATGATTGGCGGGAGCGGCGCGTCTTTGGCCTTTTTGGGCGGTGGCATGGGTTAGCGCCCCCGCAGCGCGTCGAGCAGTTCCGACAGGCCGGGGCGGAAATCATGGCCCAGGCCAGAGCGGGCGCTTTCGACAACCAGCGGCTGGGGCCAGCCGTGCAAGGACGCGATGATCACCTGTTTGACCGCGTGGAAGATCTGCTCGTCGGCCTCAATCACCTGTTTCAGCCGTCCGGCCATCGGTGCGACGATGCCATAGGCCAGCAGCACCCCCAGGAAGGTCCCGACCAGCGCCGAACCGATCATCCCGCCGAGCACCGACGGCGGCTGGTCGATCGAACCCATGGTCTTGACTACGCCGAGCACCGCGGCGACGATCCCCAGTGCGGGCAAGGCATCGGCCAGTCCTTGCAAGGTATGCTGCGGCTCGTGAAATTCGTGGAAGTGCTGCTTCAGCGCATTGTCCATCACTTCCTCGACCGCGTGGACCTCCAGCGTGCCGGAAGAGACCACAATCAGCGTCAGCGTGTCGCAGATCAGCGAGGTCAGCGCGTGATT
>VFKS01000199.1 GCA_009885425.1 Novosphingobium sp. | reverse complement strand
GCCGGGGTCGATCATGATTTCCGTGATCCCGGTTTGCCCGATCTGGCCGCGTCCGACGCGACCATTTTCCTCAATCTCAACGCTCCGATCCACCTGATCACCGCGCTGATGCCCATGTTAAAGGCGCGTCCAGAGGCGATGATCGTCAACGTCACCTCCGGCCTAGCGATTGCGCCGCGCGCGGGCGGGCCAGTCTATTGTGCCACGAAAGCCGCGCTGCGGTCTTACTCGCAGGCGCTTCGGGCCCAGTTGAAAGGCACCAGCGTTCATGTGCTGGAAGCTTTGCCGCCGGTAGTCGAAACCAAGCTGACCGCCGGGCGCGGCAAAAACAAGATGGCACCCGAGGAATGTGCCCGCCAGATCGTCTCGGGGATTGAGAGCAATGCCGATGAGGCCAGTGTCGGCATGGTCAAGCTGCTGCAGGTAGTTCACTCGATCTCACCCGCCCTGGCGCGGTCGATCATGATCAAGTTTTAAGGGAGAAGCCGGATGACTGGAACCGTATTTGTCTCAGGCGGCAGCGGCTACATCGCCGGGTTCCTGATCCGCCAGTTGATCGATGCCGGGTGGATGGTCCACACCTCGATCCGCGACCTGGCCAAGGAGGGCGCGGTTCGCGCCAGCCTGAGCGTTGAGAACAGCAAGCTCAAATTTTTCGCTGCCGATCTGACCAACGATGCCGGCTGGGCCGAGGCAATGGCTGGGTGCAGCCACGTTGCCCACGTTGCCTCACCGCTGCCGACCGATGCGCCAAAGCACGAGGACGAACTGATCGTTCCTGCCCGCGACGGGGCCTTGCGCGCGCTCAAGGCCGCCAAGGCTGCCGGCGTGAAGCGCTTCGTCATGACCAGCTCAATGGCCGCGATTGCCTATGGTCATGGCGGGACCAAATCGGTCTTCACCGAGGCTGACTGGACCGATCCGACCAGCCCTGATGCCTATGCCTATGTCCGCTCCAAAACCATCGCCGAACGCGCCGCGCGCGATTGGGTGGCGGCCGATGGCGGGGACATGGAATTCTGCACGGTCAACCCCTCGCTGGTGCTGGGGCCATTGCAATCGGGCGATTTTTCAACCTCGCTAGAGGCGATCAAGAAGCTGCTCGAAGGCTCGATGCCGGGGATGCCCAACCTCGGCTTCGGAATCGTCGATGTCCGCGACGTGGCCGATATGCACGTGCGCTGCCTGACCGCGCCGAACATGGCTGGCGAACGCTTCATCTGCTCTGGCCCGTTCCTGATGATGGACCGGGTCGCCGCGATCCTGCGCGAAGGGCTGGGCCCGCAGGCGCGCAAGGTGCCAAAGCTGAAGCTGCCCAACTGGCTGGTGCGGATCGCCGCGCGGTTCGATCCGGTGATCAGCCAGGTGATCGGTGAACTCGGCAAACGCCGCGAAAGTCCGGCGACCCATGCCCGCGAAGTGCTCGGCTGGGTCCCGCGTCCGGCAACGGAAAGCATTCTCGATACCGCGCGCGACATGATCCGGCTGGGGATCGTGAAGGTTTAGCTTCCGCTTGATCCTCTCCATTTTCACGAAGTGCAAATGGGGAGGTGGCGCCGCGAAGCGGTGACGGAGGGGTATTAACGCCCGCGTCCAAACCCCTCCGTCTCGTCCTCCGGACGATCTACCTCCCCATTTGTGGCATTCGCCAAAAATGGAGAGGAACTGGTTCATTAACCCACCCGGTACGGCACAACCCCGCGCCGATCCGGGTCGACGCTGATCGGGCGATCGCTAGGCGGAAACGCGCGTTGATCGCAATCGTCGCGGGGGCAGATCCGGCAGGAGATGCCGATCCGGGTCGCGGCGGTGGCGGCGGTCAAGTCGAGGCCGTCAGCATAGACGAATTCACCCGCATGCTCCGCCTCGCAGCCCAGCGCGACGGCATAGCGGCGCGGCGCGCGTTGGTACGATCCGCTCGGCTTGACCAGCCCCTTGGCCATCGAGACATAGCGAACACCATCGGGCGTTTCGGCCAACTGGACCAGGATCCGATCGGGGATCGCTACCGCCTCATGCACGATCCACAGCGGACAGGCCCCGCCGAACCGGGCGAACTGGAGGCGGGTGGCCGAATGCCGCTTGGTGATGTTCCCGGCCATATCGACCCGGCAAAAGAAGAACGGCACGCCCTTGGCATCCTCGCGCTGGAGCGTGGAGAGCCGGTGGCAGGTCTGCTCAAAGCTGGTCCCGAAGATCTGCGCCAGTCGGTCAATATCGTGCCGCACCCCGCGCGCTTCGCTGCGGAACCGGCGATAGGGCATCAGCAGCGCCCCGGCGGCATAGTTGCACAGGCCCACGAACAGCAACTGGCGGCTGGCCGGGCTGCCGAGCCGGGCATTCTCGACCACCGCCGCAATCTCGTCCTTCAGCGCCAGCGCGGCGAGCTGATGGGCGAGCTGGAACCGGCGGCTTTCTGCAGGCTGGCCGGGATCGACCGTCAGGTGCCCCATTTCGGCGTCAAAGGAGCGCAAGCCGGTGTGGGCCGAATAGATCAGCGAGATCGACAACGCGTCCTTGAGGTATGCCTCAATCGCCCCGGTTTCCGGCGAAAGCGCCCCCAGCCGCGCGGATAGCGCCTCGGCCGCGCGGTCGATGCTTTCGACATAGTTGCCGGCCAGATGGAACCAGTCCCGCACTTCCTCCCACGGCAGCCGGGCAATCCCGCCGGTTTCCGCCGAGAGCGCCTCATCAACCATCGCCAGCCGCTGGCCGGACCGGCGATAGGCCTCGTGCAGCGCGATGAAGCGTTCGGCCAGCAATGGCTGCTGCTCGGCAAAGCGGGCCAATTGCGCCGGGTCGAGCGGTTCGGGGAACAGCGGATCGGCATTGGCTTCACGCAGCGCTGCCAGCCGGTTTTCGGCGTTCCCGGCCCCAATTTCGCGCCAATCAAGCGGAAACGCGCGGCTCAGACGCTCGACCAGCACCGGGGTGAGCGGGCGGTCGTCGTTTTCCAGCTGTGAGAGGTATGAGGGGCTAATTGCCAGCGCAGCGGCAAGCTCGCTCTGCTTGAGCCGGCGTTCAGTGCGAATGCTGCGAAGTTGTGCTCCGGCGAAAAGGCGGCGTTCGGACATGGTTGTAGAATACTTTGCAAATCCCCGCTTTGCAACTTTGCAAATTCACATTGGACATTGCCCGCGCTGCGCCGCATGCCGGACGCTCGAAATTCCGCCGAGAGGGTGCCGATGTCTGCCAATATCGCCGAAATGGAAAAGCGTCGCGCCGCCGCTCGCATGGGCGGCGGGGAAAAGCGGGTCGCTGCGCAGCACGCCAAGGGCAAGCTGACTGCGCGCGAACGGCTTTCGATC
>VFKS01000255.1 GCA_009885425.1 Novosphingobium sp. | reverse complement strand
CCGGCCACCACCCACATGACTGCAGTGGAGAGCCAGCCGCCGAATTTCAGCTTGGGCCCGATCACCAGATCGCCCATCACGCTTCGGTTGCTGGCGATCAGCATCGTCACCACCATCAGTGGCGGAGCCAGCAGGCCGTTGACCACCGCCGACCAATAGAGCGCTTTCATCGGATCGATCCCGATGAAGTTGAGCGCCACTCCGCCCGCGGTGGCCAGCGCGATCACGGCGTAAAAGGCCTTGGCCTCACGCGGTTTGCGGTCAAGTCCTTCGGTCCAGCCGAACGCCTCGCTGACCGCATAGGCAGCGCTGCCGGCCAGGATCGGGACGGCCAGCAGCCCGGTGCCGATGATCCCGATGGCGAACAGCGCAAAGGCAAAGTCGCCGGCAATCGGCCGCAGCGCTTCGGCCGCTTGCGCCGCGCTTTCGATCTCGCGAACCCCGCTGGCATGGATTGTCGCAGCGGTCGCGATCACGATGAACAGCGCAACCAGATGCGAAAAGCCCATCCCGATCAGCGTATCGGTGCGGATCCGGCGCAGTTCCGCCCCGGCCCGGCGCGGGCTGACGTGGAGCGGCTTGATGTGGCGGCGGTGCTGTTCTTCCACCTCTTGCCCGGCCTGCCAGAAAAACAGGTAGGGGCTGATTGTCGTCCCGAAGATCGCTACCAGCGCCATCGCGTGCGGCTTGTCGAACGTGAAGTGCGGAACCAGCGTGCCATAGAGTGCCTCACCCAAAGGCACATCGGCCACGAACACCACCCCGACATAGGCAAACAGCGAAAGCGTGGTCCACTTGAGCACCCGGGCATAGACCGAATAGGACAGGAACACCTCGAGCAAGACGCTGACCACCCCAAAGGCGATCGTGAAGCCCAGCACCGGCCCCGGCACGATCAAACCCAACACTTCGCCCATCGCGCCCAGATCGGCGCCCAGATTGATCACATTGGCAATCAGCAGCAGGATCACCACCGACCGCAGCAGCCAGATCGGATAGTGCTGGCGCAGGTTCTGGGCGATCCCCATGCCGGTGGTCGCTCCGATCCGCGCGCAGATCGCCTGGATCGAGGCGAGCAGCGGAAATCCGAAGAACATCGTCCAGGCCAGGCTATAGCCGAACTGCGCCCCGACCTGACTGTAGGTGCCGATCCCCGAAGGATCATCGTCAGCCGCGCCAGTGACAAGCCCCGGCCCCAGCACTTCAAACGGTGAACGCTTGGGCTTGCCGGGCCGGCTCATGGCCGGTTGAACGCGTTGATGGCAAGACGGACCCGCGCTTCGGCTTCGTCGCGCGGCAGGCCAGGCGGCACAACATCGACAATCCGGTAGGTGATAATCCCCGGTCGTTTCAGCCAGGGCTTGTAAAGCTGCCCGGAATCGACCGCGATCGCCACTACGGGCAGGCCGAGCAGTTTGTAGATCCCCGCAAACCCCGCCTGCAATTCAGGGGTATCTCCATGCGCGATCCGCGTCCCCTCCGGAAAGATCACGAGTGGGCGGCCTTCGGCGCTGATCTTCTTGGCGGCGGCCATCATGTGGCGCAGCGCCTTGGCGCCCTGCTCGCGCTTCACTTCGACCAGTCCGTAACGGCGCCCAACCCGCCCCCACAGCGGGATCCGCATCAGTTCGGCCTTAGCAAACACACCGGGCCGGTGAAGCAGCCGGGCGAGATCGATCGCTTCAAAATAGCTTTCGTGCTTGATCGCCACGAACACCGGCCCGGCCGGCATTTCGCCCTCAAGCCGCACAGTCTGACGCAGGATATGGCGCATACAAACGCGGTGCCAGCGGGCCCATAGATCGACCGTGCTGCGGAACTGTTCATCGTTGCCGAGCAAGGCCACCGCGCTGACGATCACGATCAGCACGGTGCCGCTGTAAAACAGCAGATAGAACAGCAGTGAACGGATCATCGCACTCAGGCGGTCCAACACAGCTTAGCCCCCCACCGCGCGCCAGGCCATACGGGCCAGCAGCTTGTGGTATTCCAGAAAAAGCATCCGCAAGCTCGGCTGGGCCGGCACCGCGTCCTCGACGATCGTCACGGTCGCGGGCACTTCCTTGCGCAGTTCCATCACCGCGCGGCGCATGTGCCAATCGCTGGTCACCACCCGCACCGACTTCAGCTTTTGCCCAGCGATCCAGTCGGCCGTTTCGCGGGCATTGGTGGCGGTATCGGTGGCGGCGAAGCCCAGCGTGACGCAACAGGCCATTTGCAGACTGCCGATCCGATACTCGATCGCGAATTCGTGCGGCTTTACGTCACGGTCTACCCCGGAGACCAGCAGTGTGGGGGCCCAGCCCTGACGCAAGACTTCCAGTCCGCGGTCGATCCGTCCAGCAGCGCCGGTCAGCACAACTGCTCCATCAGTTCGAACATCACCGGCGGGCTGCGGCAAGGCCACGGCGAACCAGATGAAGCCAAGCGCCCAGGCCAGCAGGACAGCAGAGATCAAGCGGTGCAGCATCGCAGTTACAGCATCTTCCTAAGTGCGCGCACTACGGTCTGGCGCGCAGTCAGCATGGCCAGCAAGACCCCGGCAATCGGGATCAGCGCCAGCAGCAACCAATCGAACCAGTCAAGCGCGCCCGAATCAACCAGGCCCGCCTCCAGTCCTGAAAAGCGCTGGCCCAAAAACAGTACCGCGACCAGCCCCAAAGCGAGGCCGACCGCGCCCCCGCCCGCGGCATCAAAGCCAATCGCGCGCTGGAAGATCCGCGCGATCTGGGCATCGGTTCCGCCCAGCAGGTGCACCACTTCGATCGTTTCGCGGTTTACGCCCAAGGCGTTGCGCACTGCCAGCAGCACCGCCGCGGCCAGCGCCGCCCCGAGCAAAGCGACCAGGGCCAGCGCCAGCCACTGCAAGGAATCGATCGCCTTGAACACCGGCTTCAACCAACTCGACTGGGCATCGACCCGCGCAGCAGGAGCGACGCTACGCACCTGGCTCCGGATCGCGCCGAGCTTTTCCCCGTCAACCGGATCGCGCAGACGCACGTCAACCAGCGCTGGCACCGGGATCTGATCCTCCCCCGTCCGCGCGCCGAGCCATGGTTCGATCAGCTTTTCGACTTCTTCCTGCGAGACGATATGAACATCTTCGACCCCCGGCATCGCCTGGATCACCCGCGCAGCGGCCCGGGCCTGCCGGTCACGCTCGGCCGGATTGGCCTCGACCACCTGCACCGTCACCCCGCCCGACAGCGCATCAGCGGCGTTGCGTGCCGTATTGCTGAGCGCGAGGCCCGCGGCGGCGGCGATTACCGTCAGCGCGACCATAATCGCGATCACCCACGGCATCGGACCGGCGAGCCGCCCTTGCGGCATGAGATCGGGGCTGCTGCCACCCGAAATCGAGCGGAGCCTGGCGGCAATCGAGCCGGTAAAGGCTGGAGGAAGCCGCATCGCCATCGTTCAGCCCCGTGCCCCAAAGCCGCCCGAAGGCCGCGGCGGATAGCGCAGCGCGCCGGTGGGATCGGACAGCCGCCCCTTGTCGAGCCGCATGATCAACGAATCCGGCACCTTTCGCAGCAGGTGGACATCGTGGGTGGCGACTACCACCGTGGTGCCCATCCGGTTGAGCGCTTCGAACAGGCGCAGCAGCTTGATCGCCATATCGGGATCGACGTTGCCGGTCGGTTCATCCGCGATCAGCATTTCAGGGCGGCCGATCACCGCGCGGGCAATCGCCACGCGCTGTTGCTCTCCGCCCGAAAGCTGCGCGGGCAGCGCGTGCATCCGCTCACCCAATTTGACCCAATCGAGCATATCGGCGACCGGCTTGGCCAGGTCTCTTTCCGGCACTCCGGCAACCCTCAGCGGCAGCGCGACGTTATCGAATGCCGACAGGTGCTGGACGAGCCGGAAATCCTGAAAAACCACCCCCAGGCGGCGGCGCAGCATGGGCAGACGCTCGCGCGGCAGCGTGATCGCATCGGTCCCGAACATCCGGATCATCCCGCGCGAGGGGCGCTGGGCCAGATAGAGCAGCTTGAGCAGCGAAGTCTTGCCCGCGCCACTGGCTCCGGTCAGAAAATAGAAGCTGCCGGGAAACAAGGTGAAGGAAACATCGCTCAACACCTCACGGTCGGTGCCATAGCGCAGACCGACGTTGTCAAAGTGGACAATTTCCCCATCTGTGCTTTTGGTCATCGATCAGGGTCAGTCCGGTCGGGTGTCAGGGGTTGGGCAGGTCTATAACGGCCAATCCATGTGGAAAAAAGGGCATAGCTTGGCTCCTTTCCCCAGCGAGTGCTTGCCGCATGGCCGCTCGCCATGCTTAACGCAAGCATCATGATAATTGCCTGCCCCGCCTGCGCCACGCGTTACGTCGTCCCTGACAGTGCTGTTGGCGTGGACGGACGCACGGTGCGCTGCGCCAAATGCCGCCACTCCTGGTTTCAGGATGGCCCACAGATCGCTATTCCTCCAGCGCCCGAACCGACCGTCGTTGCAGCGCCGATCCAGCCGGAACCCGCGCCCGCGCCGGTGGTTGCACCAGTCGATGCGCTTCCGCCTGTGGCTGCCACCGAAGTCGACCCGCCGCCGCTTAGCTTCAATGACGATGTGATCCCACCCCCTCCGCCAGCAGCAGCAACAGTCTCGATTGCCCGTGCTGCGTGGGGCGAGGACCAATCGCAGTTCGCGCATGAGCCGCCGTTCCGCGCGCGCCGCAATCCGGCCAAACTGTGGACGATCGCCGCCGTGTTGTTCGCCGTGGTCGCGGTCGGCGCAGCCGCCGCGACAGCCTATTGGGGCCTGCCCAGCTGGGTTCCGTTCGCCCAGCCGCGCTTTGCCGAAGAGCAGCCGGGCCTCAAGCTCGATTTCCCGGCCAAACTGCAGGGCCAACGCGAGTTGGAGGACAAGAGCTGGTTCTTTGAAGTCAATGGCTCGATCACCAATATCTCGCAGACCTCGCGCTCGGTCCCGACCGTGCTGATGGTGCTCAGCGACGCGCGCGGCCGCCAGGTCTATTCGGCCGAGATCAACGCCCCCAAGCGCGTGCTGGCGCCGGGTGAAAGCGTGCAGATCAACGAGGCGCTGGCCCCGGTGCCCAAGGCCGGCAAGAAGGCGGAATTCGGCTGGAAGCCCGGCTCTTAAGCCTTACTCGAATTCAACCGAGACTTGTCCGTTTGCGCGATTGCGAACCTGCCGGCGCACCCCGCCCTCGCCCGGATCGGGGCTGGAGGTTTCGGCCCGCAGCACCTCTGCCGTCGCCAGCACAGTGACCTGCGCGCCGCTAGATGGACGTACCTCGACCGGGCCGGCCTGAGGCACAGCGGCGGCAAGGACAAGGGCGATCAGCGGCGTCATCGCCAAAGGTAAACGCGCGATTCACCATCCGCGCAACGCTGCGGATCGCGCCGTCCCCAGCCGGGACAAGCTGGGCGCGCGGGTTAACGCGGGTTTCAAGCTTGCGGCCCCCCGCCCCCTTTGCTAAGGGCGCGCTCCTACCCCCCCGGGGCGCCGGAAATCCCAGTGATTTCGCGCCCCGTTGATTTAGCGGTCGTGGCGGAATTGGTAGACGCGCAACGTTGAGGTCGTTGTGGGCGAAAGCCCGTGGAAGTTCGAGTCTTCTCGACCGCACCAAGCAGTAAGTACTTCAAAATGAACGATTTTTTGAAGGATGCTGAACCGGTAGTTCGCTCCCCATCTGATCAGGCTGCCTTCGGTGCTGCTCTTCGCCACCAAATGCCGCAAAGGCACATTCGTAGCGGATCTCATCCTGTCATTATCCGACCGGGTCATTGAATGACAAAAGTTGGGCCAGAATTGTCATAAAGTTCGAATCTTCTCGGAAGCACCAATCAGTCCGACAAGGTAACACATTCCCGCCTCAGGGCGTGCTGCCCGCGAGCAGTGGCGCAGTTCTGCGGAGATTCAGGAATTCGTCAAAGCCAACCGTCGCGAACTGCGCCGGCGTGCGCTTGCTGCCGTACATATCAGCGGTAGCTTGATGCAGCAGGTGAAGCCTCCGGGGTAAAATCGACTGGGCGCGGGAGAACTTAGCTAGACCTTTGCCTTCGATGCGGGGCTCTTCGACTCGGCGATCAACCCCTCGAGCGGCACT
>VFKS01000197.1 GCA_009885425.1 Novosphingobium sp. | reverse complement strand
TCGGCAAGTTCGACCTGATCCTGGCCAACCCGCCCTATGTCGAGGATGCAGCCGAGCTTGACGCCACGGTTCGCAACCATGAGCCGGCCGCGGCGCTGTTCGCCGGGCCTGAGGGGCTGGATGATTACCGTGTGCTGATCCCGCAGCTTCCCGCGCTGCTCGCCGTTGGCGGGGCGGCACTGGTCGAGATTGGCTACACTCAGGCCGATGCGGTCAGCGTGATTGCGGGCGAGGCCGGGTTTGAAGCTGTGCTGCACCACGATCTTGGCGGGCGGCCGCGCGCGCTGGAACTTAAGATTCCGCTTGGCAAGGCAGGCGCGCTAGCCTAAGTCGGTGTCAGACCAGCGCAGGACCGCACATTGTAGTGTCCCGCCGGTCGTCTCCACCATTTGCGTTTTGGGCGTCGCGTTTTGCTTTGCCCGCCTGCAGATGTCGGAACCCGGACCGTAAGTCGCGGCCGGGGCTCAGGGTCTAGCGGCAGACGCGTCCGGCTTTGCCAGACAGGCCGCTCATACGGGAACTTACCCTTGAACAACAATAATCGTGGCAACAGCAACAATAGCAATAACAACAACCGCAGGCGTGGGCGTGGCAGTCGTCCGGGCGGCGGCAATGGCGGCCAGCAGCTGAACCGGATTGACAGCCGGGCGCGCGGCAATGCCCCACAGATGCTCGAAAAGTATCGCAAGCTGGCTCACGATGCACACCTCAACGGGGACCGGGTCCAGGCCGAATACTACCTGCAATTTGCCGATCACTATTTCCGGGTGGTGGCCGATAGCCGGGTGCGTGTCGAAGAAGGTCGTACCCGCGCGCCGGGTGAGCGTTGGCCCGAAGGTGACGAAGGCGATGACGCCGGTGATTTCACCTCCAACAGCGATTTCCCCAGCTTCGATCAACCCAGCTATAACCGCCCGCCGCGTGACGATCGCCCGCGCGACGAGCGCCCCCGCGAAGACCGGTCCAATGAAGACCGGCCCCGTGAGAATCGGCCCCGCGAGGACCGCCCGCGTGATGATCGTCCCCGCGAGGACCGTCCGCGCCGCGATGACAATCGCGCCGAGCGCGCCCCGCGTCCGGTTCCGGCCGAGCCAGAATTTGTGGCGGAAGACGAGCCGGTCGAAGCAGTCGGCGCCAACCCTTACGAACCGGCTGAAAATCCGTTTGTGCCAGAGGCCCGTACCCGGTCGGGCCTGCGCCCGCGCCGTGAAAGCCGTCCGCGCCGGGATGACCGGGACGATGGTGACAGCGCTCCTGCCGGGCTCGATCCCGCGTCCTTGCCGCCGGCGATTTCGGCCAGCCGCAATGAAACTGTGGCCGAAACCGGCGACGATGCCGAGGCCAAGCCGCGCAAGCGTGCCGTTCGCCGCAAGCCCTCAGCGGGCGATGCCGGCGAATCGCTCGAATCGGTGAACTGATCTAGCCGGTGGGCCGCGCAGCCGCAGTGCTGTTCGCCCATCCGCGCTGGCTGGCCCTCGCGCTGGGCGCGCTGGCGGCCTGCGCCTTTCAGCCGCTGGGGTTATGGCCGCTGGGCCTGCTGGGCATTGCCGGACTGATCACGCTGCTGGCCAAGGCCGAAACGCGTGCCCGTGCATTCGGGCTCGGCTGGCTGTTCGGGCTTGGCCATTTTTCGATCGGGATGAACTGGCTTGCCACTTCGTTTTCCTATCAGGCCGAGATGCCGGTCTGGCTCGGCGGGTTCGCGGTAGTCGGGCTGGCTGGTGTGCTGGCCGCCTTTCCGGGTCTGGCGGCGCTGGGGGGATGGTTGCTGGGCAAGGGCAATCGCGCGACGATGGTGCTGGCCTTTGCGGGATGCTGGATCATTTCCGAATGGCTACGCGGATGGGTTCTGACCGGGTTTCCGTGGAACCCGCTTGGGGCGATCACGCTGAAAAGCTACGCCAATCCGGGGCTGGCCTACTTGGCGCAGTGGCTTGGCACTTACGGACTGTCGGGACTGACTGTTGTGCTGGCTGGGGCCTGGGCCCTGGCCTTTGAGCGCCGCATAGCCGATTGGCGCGGTGCGGTGCTGCTGCTCGCTCCGGTGGCGCTGTTCCTGATCCCGACCACGATTGACAGCCGCGAAGGCACGGTGCCCTACACCTTGGTCCAAGCCGACGTGCGGCAGGAAGAGCTGCACGATCCGGCCCGGTTTGAAGAGACGTTCCAACGCGCGATGAAACTCAGCCAACCACGGGTGCCAGGCCAGCCGAGGCTGGTGTTCTGGTCCGAATCCGGCCTGCCGGATTACCTCAAGCGCGGCTATCCAGCTGCATGGTACCGGGCCACGACGTTCGCAACCGATCCAGATCAGGCGCGCTTGCGGATCGGGCGCATGATCGGCGAAGGCAGCGTCCTCGTCACCGGGAATGACCGGCTCGAAATGCGCGGGGGTGAAGTCGTCGGCGCGCGCGCTGGAATCACCGCGATCGACAGCACGGGCGAGATTCGCGGCACCTATGACAAATCCCATCTGGTGCCATTCGGTGAGTATGTGCCGCTGAAATGGTTGATGGAGCCGCTGGGCCTCAGCCGGTTCGTGCCGGGCGACTATGAGTTCTGGCCGGGCCCCGGCCCGCGCACGCTCGATCTCGGGCCGCTTGGAAAAGTCGGCATGCAGCTGTGTTACGAGATCATTTTTCCCGGCGCGGTGACCCAGCAGGGCAATCGGCCTGACTTTATCCTCAACCCCTCCAACGAAGGCTGGTACGGCGATTGGGCCACGCCGCAGTTTCTGGCCCAGACCCGGCTGCGGGCGATTGAGGAAGGCTTGCCGGTAGTCCGTGCGACCACCACCGGGATCAGCGCGGTAATCGACGCCAGTGGTGCCGTGCGTCAATCGATCCCGCTGCGGGTGGCCGATCGGCGCGACGGGCTGATCCCGCCAGCCCTTCCGCCGACGTTGTTCGCGCTTGTTGGCAACGGCCTCTCACTTGTCTGGGCAATAGCACTTCTTGGCTTGTCGATGGTTGCGCGGCGACGCCGTCAGGGCTAGAGCGCGGCATCACATAAAGCTTCCTTTATATCGGGATCGCCAT
>VFKS01000169.1 GCA_009885425.1 Novosphingobium sp. | reverse complement strand
TGTTTGGCGATCAGACCGCTTGGCAAGTGCCCTATTGCTCGCCGCGGATTCCCGCAGAACAGCAGGACTGCCCGGTGCTGCTACCTAAGTGGCCGTTTGCGCCGTTGGCGTTCGACTATCCGCGCGTCGAAGTGGACGAGCCCGAGGAAGAATGGGTCTGGAGCGGACGCGCCGCAGCTGAGAGCCTGATTGTTGCGCAGGATTCACTGGGAAGCCCACCGTTCCAGTTCAATCCCGATCACCCGTTGCGGATCAGCGGGCGCCCCTTCCCGGCCTTCCCGCACGATTGGGCAGCGGTCAGGATCGTCTGCGCCAAAGTGATCGAGACGCTGCACCATCCCGGCCATCATCGCCTGCCCAAATCGCTATCCGACTTGGACGAATCGACCCGCGCGGCGACCATCGCCGACTGGCTGGCCGAAGCGATCGAGCTCTACACCTTCGCCGCAAGCCACCGCGCTAACCGTGCGGTGCCGCAGGACCTGTCAGACCAGCTGTGGGACTGGATGGCCAAGGTCGATGGCTGCTACTACCCCGATCAAGTGGTCCAGACTTCGGTCAACACAAGTCTGGGACTGGGCAGTCAGGCGCTGTGGATCATCCCGCAGGACCTGATCGACCGCGCATCAACCAGCCATTCGCTGGGGTTTAGCTATAACCGGCTCGAATACCTGCACGAATTCACCGCGCGTTGCGGTCAGGGACTGACCCGCGACGAAGCCGAACGACGCTGGAACGAGGCCAAGGCAACAGGAACGCTGCCCACTGTCCGGCAAGTCCATGCCAATACCCCCAACCGGATTTTTGGCCCGGCCAGCAACCCGCAGGGCGACAGTTATGAGTTCTTGGCCGATAACCTGTTGCTGCTCGAAATCAGCAGCAGCTCCGAAATCGGGATCGAACTGGGCGAAGGCGTTATCCAGTACCTGATCCGCCCCGCCGATCTGAAGGCTGGACGGTTCGATCAGGCCACGGCGGTGGCGTCAGCCTATTAGGCCAGCGCCGCCTTCAGATCGTCCACCAGATCGAGCCGTTCCCACGGGAACAGATCGCCGACCGGCTTGCGGCCGAAATGGCCGTAAGCCGCAGTTGGCCGGTAGATGGGCTTGTTAAGGCCGAGGTGCGTGCGGATTGCGCGCGGGGTCAAGCCGCCGAGTTTGGCGATGCTGAGGATTGCGGCTTCGATCTTATCGTCTCCGACAGTTCCAGTCTCATGGGTATCCACATAGAGCGAGAGTGGTTGTGAAACGCCGATGGCATAAGCGATCTGGATCGTGCAGCGCGTGGCGAGGCCTGCGGCAACGACGTTCTTGGCCAGATAACGCGTGATATAGGCGGCTGAGCGGTCAACCTTGGTGGGGTCCTTACCCGAAAAGGCGCCGCCGCCGTGCGGGGCTGCGCCGCCGTAGGTGTCGACGATGATCTTGCGCCCGGTCAGGCCCGCGTCCCCGTCAGGGCCGCCGATTTCAAAGCTGCCGGTCGGGTTGATGTAATAGACCGTTTCGCGCAGCAGTACCGGCGGGATCACTTCGGCGACAATCCGGCGGACATAAGCGTGGAGCTCGGCTTCCTTGTCGCCCTCGTCATAGCCGGGGGCGTGCTGGGTGCTGACCACCACGGCGGTGGCGGCAACCGGCAGGCTGCCTTCATAGCGCAGCGTGACCTGGCTCTTGGCGTCAGGCTCCAGAAACGGCGCCGCGCCCGAATGGCGATCGGCGGCCATCCGTTCCAGGATCTTGTGGCTGTAATAGAGCGTCGCCGGCATCAGATCGGGAGTTTCATCGGTGGCATAGCCGAACATGATCCCCTGGTCGCCGGCGCCTTCATCCTTGTTGCTGCTGGCATCGACGCCTTGCGCAATATGGGGCGACTGGGCGTGGAGCCGGTTGATGAGTTCGAACTTTTCCCAGTGGAACCCGTCCTGTTCGTAGCCGATTTCGCGCACGGTCCTGCGGACAGTCGCCTCAATCTCTTCCTTCGCACCGGGGGCCCATTCGCCGTTTTCGAACACGCCCTTGCAGCGGATTTCCCCGGCCAGAACTACCAGCTGGGTGGTAGTCAGCGTTTCGCAGGCGATCCGCGCTTCGGCATCTTTCGACAGGAACAGATCGACGATCGAATCCGAGATCTGGTCCGAAACCTTGTCAGGATGACCTTCAGAGACGGATTCGGAAGTGAACAGGTAATCAGTGCGCATGGCGATCCCGATATAAAGGAAGCTTTATGTGATGCCGCGCTCTAGCCCTGACGGCGTCGCCGCGCAACCATCGACAAGCCAAGAAGTGCTATTGCCCAGACAAGTGA
>VFKS01000051.1 GCA_009885425.1 Novosphingobium sp. | reverse complement strand
CTTCATAGCTGCGCCATAGGCACCCAGCATCCCGATCTCGATATAGTCGCCCGGGCGGATATCGGCGGGGGGGTGGAAGGGGCCTTCCATATAATCGGCATCATCGCAGGTTGGGCCATAGAAGGCGAATGGCGCCAGCGCGTCGCTGCGCCCTTCGCTCAGGCACTTGACCGGGAAGCGCCAGCCGACGTGGGCCGCATCATAAAGCGCGCCATAGGCACCGTCGTTGATATAGAGCTCCTCGCCCCGGCCCTTCTCCACCCGCACGATCAGCGAGTTGTATTCGGCGCAGAGCGCCCGGCCCGGCTCGCACCACAGTTCGGACGAATAGGACACCGGGAGCGATTCGAACGCCCGGTGGATCGCGCCGAAATAGTCTTCGAGCGGCGGCGGCTCCATCCCCGGATAGATCGAAGGAAAGCCCCCGCCAACATCGACGATATCGACCGTAACCGAAGCATCGACAATCGCCGCACGAACCCGCTCGATCGCCTGGACAAAGGCAAACGGGGTCATTGCCTGACTGCCAACATGGAAGCAGACGCCCAGCCAATCGGCAACCTGGCGGGTCGCCTGCAGCAGCTGGGCGGCGTCGGCCAGATCAATCCCGAACTTAGAGGCGAGGCTGAGCTCTGAGTATTCCGAGGAAACCCGCAGCCGGACGCACAGCCGCAGGTCGGCAGCAGCTTCTCCCGCTTCACTGGTCGTTGCCTCGGCGATTTTGGCCAGTTCCTCATGGCTGTCGAGGCTGAAGGTGCGCACGCCGTGGACCTTATAGGCCTCGGCAATCGCCGCCTTGGGCTTGATCGGGTGCATGAAGCACAGCACCGCTTCGGGCAGCGTGGCGCGAACCAGCCGGACCTCGGCAATCGAGGCGACGTCATAGTGCGTCACGCCCGAATCCCACAGCACCTGCAGCAGTTCAGGCGAAGGATTGGCCTTGACCGCATAGAGCGACTTGCCCGGAAACTTCTCGGTAAAGAAGCGGGCGGCGCGCGCGGCGGCGTGCGGACGGTTCAGGATAACGGGTTCGTCGGGCGAAAGAGCGCGAACTACAGCCGATGCATCAGGATAATGGTGCAACTCAAGGGACCCCCAATAGGCCTTTCGGCCAGGTAACACTAAGACGAGGCTGCCTTGCGGTTATTGGAAGTCCCCATGGGGCAGCGGAGGCGGGCTATATAGGTTCGCACCTTAATCGCAAGTGAAAATCAGCCCCTCAAAAGGTGTTCCGCGATGGCGCGAAAAGCGGGCAGCGACGATGGGTCAAACGCGGCGTTGGCGGCGATCGGATGCGAGCCGAACCTGGCGATTGTCACTTCGGCCACAGGGTCAACATAGATCGCCTGTCCGTGGATCCCGCGCGCGGAAAAAGCGCTGTGATTACCGGGCATTATCCACCACTGGCGCTTGTAGGAACCATCTTGCAAATGGACGTAACCGGCCGGAGCAAAGGCCGCCTTGCTGCCGCCGGCGCGGATCGTTTCGACCACGGCTGCGGGCACCACCTGACAGCCATTGCCCTGCCCATCGAGCCGCATCGCTTCACCGAACCGAGCCATATCGCGCAGCACCGGATTGAGCCCGCCCCCGGCGAACGGCATTCCGCTCGAATCGGTCAGGAAATCGGCATCCTGCTCCATCCCCAGCGGCGCCCAGATTCGCTCGCTCAGCACCTGGTCAAGCCGCTTGCCTTCGGTCCGCGCGACCAGCCAACCGAGCACTTCGGTGTTGCAGGTCCGATAGGTAAAAACTTCGCCATGGGTCCCCGCTTTGCCGATGCTGGGCAGGAAGGCATAGACATCGGTCGGCCCGGCATAGCCCGGCATGCGCGGGGTCAGGCCGAGCGCGCTGCTCATTGCGCCGATGCCTGAATTGGGATCGGTATATTCCTCGCTGAAATCGAGCGCGGTGGTCATGTCCATGACCTGTTGCAAAGTGGCATCGGCAAAGCCGCTTCCAGCCAGTTCCGGGATCAGATCGGCGATCAGTGCAGCGGGATCAAGCCGGCCTTCGTGGATCAGCATTTCGGCCAAGGTGCCGACGAAGCTCTTGGTCACCGAAAAGGCGATGTGCGGGGTATCGGGCCGGGTTACGCCAAAGTAGCGCTCATAAACGATCACGCCCTTGTGCATCACCAAAATGGCATCCGTGAAATTGACGCTGAGCGATTCTTCCCAGGTCAGTTCGCGGCCATCGTCCATGGTGGTGAACCGCACCGCGTCCAGATCATCGCGCAGCGCCACCGGCAGCTCCCAGACTGGCCCGATCCCGCGCGAAACCCGCGCCGTGGGCAGGAATTCTCGCATATGCGAATAGGCATAGCGGTGCGTCGGAAACCGCATATGATCGGCCTGCGACCAGAGCAGCCGCTTGTCCGCTGGCGGCGGCAGGCCCTCCATCCAGCCCATCACAGTGGGATCGGAGGTGTGGGCGTCGAGTATTACCGAACTGTCGCTCATAAGCTCTGTTCTTGACTCTCTCTTTAATCCGGAAAGGCGTGTTTGTAGCTGTTTGCTTGCACACTGATCAGAACCCGGAGGTTCTGGCGCAAATTCATCCAAGTGATGCCATCATCAAGCACGACGTAGCGCGTCAAGCCGACAGTTTTGTCATCCTTGTCCCACCATGCGCTAAGCGCGGCTTCATTCCGATTGGAATTGTTGATCCCATCCGTGGTGACCCTGCTGTCAGAATCGTAACGGACCTGCATCATCACGCCCCGGCAGCCGGGTATGCCCTCTTTATCGCAGGCCGTCCCAATTAGCACGAACAGCAGCCCGTCCTTGGTCTTGCCGCGGACACTGGGCGCATCGAACGGGTGCATCGCGTCGATGGCGTGACCTTCGGCCAACACGAGCGCGCGCAGATCGGGTTCGGTGACGGACTTGATGATCGAGGTCGGCGCTCGCGTTGCAGCCGCTGGCCTGACGTTGGACTGCGCTTGCGCGCCGCTGATCGAAGTCAGGCTGATCGTTGCGGCCAGAACCGAAACAAAATATTTCATGAACGCCCCCATCCATTGTTAAGCGTGAAGGCTAGGCCACACCACGGGCCATATCAAGCGATCAACTCAGCCGGTCGCGGAAGTCCTCATAACCAAAGCGTTTCACGCATTCCAAAACATCGCTCTCGCTGTCCCACAGCCAGATCGAGGGGAGCGGCACGCCGTTGAAAGTGGTGGTCTTGACCATTGAATAGTGCGCCTGATCGAGGAAAGCGAAGCGCTGGCCCACGTTTGGCCCGCTGGCAAAACGGTAGTCCCCGATCACGTCTCCGGCCAGACACGAAGGCCCGCCCAGCCGCACCGCCCCGCCCGCAGTTTCGTCCACTTGCGGATCGACTTGCGGCAACTCGCCCAGCATTGCCGGGCGATAAGGCGCCTCGATCACATCGGGCATGTGGCAGGTCGCCGAAATGTCGGTGATCGCCACCGGCATCCCGTTGAGCCCGATGTCGAGCACGGTGCCGACCAGTATTCCGGCATCAAGCGCCACTGCCTCGCCCGGCTCCAGATAGACTTCGGCGCCGGTATCTTCCTTCAGATCGACCAGGAACTGGACCAGTTCATCGCGCTGATAATCGCTGCGGGTGATGTGGTGTCCGCCGCCCAGATTGAGCCATTTGAACTGGCCGAAAAACGGTTCGAGATAGTCGAAGGCGACATCCCAGGTCCGGGCCAGCGGCGCGAAATCCTGTTCGCACAGCGTGTGCATATGGATCCCGTCAACCAGCTCCATGTGTTCTTCGGTCAACTGGTCGATCGGAAAGCCCAGCCGCGAATGCGGCGCGCACGGATCATACCGCGGCACTTCACCTTCGGCATGCAAGGGATTGATCCGCAGACCGATATCAAACGATTCGCCCCGCGCCCGCGCCGCCTCGATGATCGCCGAGCAGCGCATGATCTGCTGCGGCGAATTAAAGATCACATGGTCCGACAGCCGCAGGATTTCGTCGAGATCCTCAGGCTTGTAGGCCGCGCAATAAGTCGCGATCTCACCGTCATAGAATTCCGACGCCAGCCGCGCTTCCCACAGACCCGAGGCGCAGACCCCGTCGAGGTACTCCCCGATGATCGGCGCTGTTGACCACATCGAAAACGCCTTGAGCGCCGACAGCAGCTTGATCCCCGCCCGGTCCCGCACATCGGCCAGGATCGAGAGATTCTCGCGCAGCCGCGCGGCATTGACCACGAAGCTGGGGCTATCGACGCGTTGGAGGTCAAATTGGGCGAATGCGCCCGGATCGCCGGCTCTGGTTTCCATTAAAACTCCACCGGCCCATCCAATTCCTTGACCTGCCACGGCAGCCCTTGTTCATTCAGCATCGCCATGAACGGATCAGGATCGAGCTGCTCGATGTTGAACACGCCATCGCCCTTCCACGCGCCAGTCAGCATCAGCGCCGCGCCGATCATGGCGGGGACGCCGGTGGTATAGCTGATCGCTTGGTTGCCGGTTTCGTGGAACGCGTCCTCGTGGTCGCAAATCTGGTAGACGTAGAAGGTCTTCTCGCCGCTGCCATCGAGCGCCATGCCAGTGGCGATATCGCCGATGTTGGTCTTGCCCGTGGTGGTGGCCCCCAGTGTTTCGGGCTTGGGCAG